>JAUVXQ010000111.1 GCA_030603505.1 Candidatus Heimdallarchaeota archaeon
GAATTTATCATTTTGTTAGGGGTTATAATATTCAACCGTGACCATCCATTCTTTTGGTCAATAGTTGCTATGCTAGCCCTATTACAATGTTATCAGCTATCTGAATTTCTAATCTGTATAGGTATAGGTTTAAACATAACAGGCAGGATAGGATATGTGATAATCACTTTCTTACCAGCTACAGGATATTACATGGCTTCAAAAATAGTTAAGTGGAAATATCCCGATTATTTAGTCTTTTTTGCCTTAGCAACAGGATTTTCGCTCTACTACTTGATTGTACCCACATCTATCAGTTTAGTTAATTGCAACCCACTTTATGCTATATATCACAGTGAGATATCCATATTGTATACAACCTTTTACATGAGTTCAATACTTTATAGCATCTTATTCTTACTTGCTCATATGATTTGGAGAAAAGACAAAATAGACTCAAAAATGAGTTTGATGTTTATAATAGGCTACTTATCATTTCTAGTTCCTATGATCTTGATGATTTGGATTGATTCTTTCTTCAAAGTGACAGTAACTAGTATTATGTGCAAATATGCTTTGTCTCTTGCTGTTATTCTAGGCGCATTCTCTTTCGTGAAACCTAAAAATATAGATGAAGTTGAAGAAGTAGTGGAGGAGAAACTTGACTAAGTATTAAGTTCTACAATTTGTTTATTTTATTTCTTCTTTTCATTTCACTTTTATGATTAGCTCATTTTTTGGTGGGGATACATTTTTTGTTTTCATTACATATTGTCGTAAACGCTCGTAATCCTCTGGTAGGTCCATGTCCATTCCAAAACCTGCGTCTCTGATGATTATGGTTTTCACGACACCATTGAACAGAATTGATACTAGTTTTTCTCCACCTTTTAGTTTTAATAGTCCTAGAAGATATTTAATTATTATTGGCCATACCCTCGGTTTCTTAAATATCATTTTCATTATAACTGTTAATTCTCCTCCTTCTTTCCTTCTGTTAATTTTCTGCCTTCTCGCCCCTATTTCATCAATAATCTTTTTCCCTGTCTCTATTCCATAACGTGAAAGAGTAAAAAGCTCTCCTGGATATACATTGTGATCTCTAAATTTTGCAACAACTCTCTTAGCGTCAGGAAATTCTTCTTCGGTAATATCCTCTGGAACTACTCCTAACACAAAATCTGTTTTACCTTCTATTTCATTTAATTTTTCAAAAAATTCATTGATGCTTTCAACTTTGATACCTGGAGTATCTGAAGAACTGATAACAAAAGTGTCAGCCTTTTTACCAAGAGATTCTAAGTGTTTTATTCCAGCTATGAGTTTATCTGCAAAATTTGCAAGAGTATCAACTGGAACATAAATTACAGGGAAATCGAATTTTGCCATTTCCTCTGAAAGTCCTAGAATGTAGATATCCTCCACATAAGGCGATTTATTAATCTCTTCAAGCTGCCAATCAATTACTCGCTTACCTAGAAATGGAAGAAGTGGTTTAACCTTGTATTTGTTATCAGGATCAAGTATTTTTATTAATTCCCTCTTTTTTTTGTCTCTACCACACATCACAAAAACAGGATATTTTTTCACCATTTCGATTACCAAGGTTGATTATGAGGTGTTATTTAAAAATGTTAGTCAAAGGTTCAGCTTAAACTTCTTATTATTAAAAACATCACCTTGGTTGAAACATCTTAAGATATAGACTTGTAATCAGCCTGTTTATACACATTTAGAGCAAATTCTTGAAAAAGTCTATCACTGCTTTTATCTTTGCTACTTTTAATTTTAGATTCTATTGCATGAAATTCAAAATAGAATTCATTTAAACTCATAAATAGAACATTATATCTCAATCCTTTAAAATTCCTCAGTAAATACAATTTTGATAAATAGATTTAAAATTATATTTAATTAAAATTAATAGATGATATTCAAGATAGAAAATGACGATATCCTTAATGCACGTTACTTATTTGAATATCTAGAGGAATTTAATCTGAATGTTGTCTCTTTCTTTGAAGGAAATATAAATGGAGAGTTATATGTCAATGATAAAAAAGAACCAACAACCGCTTTACTTTTCACTTTGTGTAGGAGTTTCTATCTAGTAGGAGATATTAAGAATACAGTATTCAATTTAGAATTAAGGAATTTCATTCAAAAGAATTTATTACCCAAGTATTCAGATATATTAGGAGGTTCAAATTTTCGTGTTACATGTGGTAACAATTGCGAAGATGGAATTGATACTATTTTTAGAAATCTAGAAGAGGAAAAAAACTGTTGTTATACTTTTGATTCATTTAAGCTAAAAAAATGGCAAACAATTTATTCCTAAAGGATACACTATATCAATGATTAATGAAAAACTCATTGACAAAACATATCTAACAAATTATAAGATTATTCCTTCGTGGATGAAAGGAACTTGGGATACAAAGGAAGATTACCTAAAAAGAGGATTTGGATATTGTGCAGTTTTCAATAATAAAGAGCTAGCAAGTGTTGTTTTTTGTTGTTATATTAATGAAAAAAGAACTAAATGTGATCTGGGCGTAATGACATTTGATAATCACAGACTTAAAGGATTAGCTAAAGCCTTAACAGCTGCTACAATTGAATACTGTCTAGAAAATAATATCAACGAGATATCCTGGCATTGTAGAGATGATAATATTGCAAGTAAAAAAATAGCAGAAGCTATTGGTTTCAAACTGGATAGAAAATATTTCATCTAAAATGGAATATGGAAATGAAAAAGATAAAAACATCAATTAAGTTGGAAAAAAAATTACTCCTTCTTACCAACAGTTGCTAGATAGATTACAAATTGGTTTTCACCATCGATTTCAAGTAGATCATTTAATTCTTCATCATTAAATGCAGCAATTGCACAGACACCGCAATCAATATTTGCAGCTGCTAAGTATAGATTCTGACAAACATGACCTGCATCAATATGCAAATACCGATATCCTCTTTGTGAATATCGCCAAGTCATTCTGTATGGGACAGCTGTCCAAATGAAAGTTGTTGCTGAGTTTTTTATGAATTCTTGATTAAGTACAGCAGTAACAACTTTATCAGCTATTTTTTTGTCTATATTAATCTCAATGAGCTTATGTTCAAATGCCAGAAATCTGTAAATACCTGTTTTTAGACCTTCAACATTGTTTATTAATAAATAGGTTTCAAAAGCATGCCTAGCGCCAGCAGAAGGTACATTTCTCATAGTTATTGAATTCTGATAAATTTCTCTTACACCTTGTGTGCTCCACAATAACCATGAGAGCTCTGAGAGTGTTATGGCCTCCTCTGAATAATTTCTTACACTTTTCCTTCCTTCAATAACTTCTCTCAGATTAACATCGCTAATTTTAATAGTATCAGGTTTTGGGAGGTCAATTATTCTTAAACTCTCATCATATTCGAGTTGATGTGGAGGTTGAGGTAATCCCTTTCTTTGATCAGGGGCTTCAAGAAACTTGTATTTGGTTTTAAACATGAACTCTTTTCCAATGAAATTACTCATGAGATTTCAACTTCAGTAATAGGATAATGCAGTTTTTCAATTATTTGAAATTTTCGTGTAAATATGAAGTTTCTTACTAACATAAACAATATTAATCAGAGCAAATGATTGTTCTTATGCTTCCAAATTCTCTGAAAAAATCTCCCTATACAGGAGAAAAAATTATACTTAGAGCACTAGAATTGAGTGATCTGTCATCTATTATGGAACATTGGAACACATATGAGGTGAGAATAGGTTTAGGGAAGTACATTCCTGAAACAAGAACTCAGAGAGAAGAATGGATAAAAGCTCAAACACAGAAAGCTAGCAAAGGAGAGGGATACACTTTTGCAATAGAAACGTTGGAAACAAAGAACTTTCTTGGAACCTGCAGTTTAAATAAGATAAATAATGTTAGCAGAACAGCTTTTCTCAGTGTAGTTATCCATAATCCTGAAAATCATGGAAAAGGATATGGAACAGATGCTGTACGATGTTTACTAGAATTTGCTTTTAGGGTGCTAAATTTGCATAGAGTTGAACTACATGTTTATTCGTTCATGAAAGAAGCGGTTCATGTGTATGAGAAAGTAGGTTTCAAACAGACAGGAGTTAGAAGAGAAGCTTCGTATGTTGATGGTGAATACAGAGATGATTTAGTAATGGATATACTAAGAAGAGAATACGATGAATTTATGAAAAAGAATAAAAAATGATAAAAAAAGATTTTTTTCTTACTCTTCCGCTAATATATGTTTATGTTCACTTATATCTTTCATAAAGAATGTGAGAAAAATACCTATTGCAAATAAGACAGCGTATATTATGAAATTCGTCTTCACAGAAGGCAGATACATGACACCTAGTATTAACAAGATTCCACTAATCTGTCCTGCCCACATCATCCAACCGTTGGATGTAGATTCAGGGATGGGATAAGTAATTTCTGCTGCGTAAGTTAAGGCTATAGGTAGAGCAGATATCAATAGAAATCCGAAAACAAAAGATATTATACAGAGAGCAATGAAATTTTCTATAAAGTAAAACAGAATTACTAGAAAAGTACTAGATGTTACAGCAATAATTAAGAATATTCTACGTTTATGGAACTTATCAGAAAGTGCTGAAAGAATAACAGCTCCAAAGACACCTCCAATAATAAGTAATCCCCCTATTATTCCTGCATATAGTTCGTTTGAAAATACGAAAAGAACATCAACTCCTGAACTTATAGCATTGAATGCTCCTATTCCTATAAACATTAAAGCAAAAAGCAAGATGAAATCTCGATTTTTAAAAAGATTTCTTGTTCCTTCTATTTCGAAAATCTTTGCTTTGTCACTATATGCATTTGGAGGAGATGGTGGTTTATCTTTTACAAAAATCAAATAAAAAGCCATGAAAGCTAA
>JAUVXQ010000022.1 GCA_030603505.1 Candidatus Heimdallarchaeota archaeon
CCATTATTGTTTGTGGAGATGTCAATACTGCACATAATGAAATCGATTTGACACATCCTAAATCAAATGAAAAAATATCTGGTTTCCTTCCTATTGAACGTGATTGGATGGATAAATTCTTTTCCAATGGTTATGTGGATACATTCAGATATTTCAACAAAGACCCAAAAAACTATACTTGGTGGTCAATGAGGACACGAGCAAGAGAGCGAAATGTTGGTTGGCGTCTTGATTATTTCTTTGTTTCTAATGATTTAATAGAGCAAGTAACTGATGCATATATCTTATCTGATATCTATGGAAGTGATCATTGCCCTGTAGGATTAAAGCTAAAATTACTCTCTTGATAATTTCTTTGTTTTAATAATCAAAAAATATGAAACTCTATCCATATCTTTGTATGTATTTCTTGGGAATTTCCTCACTAAATCTTCAGTAGCTTGAGGTTCACTCACCTCAACAACATATAACCCTACTTTAAATAATGCATTAATGTACTCACCTATTGTTCTGGGAAAATATAGCATATCTTTGGGGAGTGGTGGCCATTTAACTAACGTTGGTTTATTTTCAAAGTAATTTTTGACTATACGGATTCTATCCTCGTTTCTTTGACTATCACTAGGCACCTTAATAGATGTACATGTTGGAACAGCAAAACATGGATGTGTTATACTAAAAACAAAAATACCCTCTTCTTTCAAAAGATATGCGATTTGTTGAAATAATTTATTATGATTAGATATGTCCATTACAGCCATATTACATACTATTTTGTCAAAGGAATCTTTCTCGAAAACTTCTGTTAACTTAAGAGCATCACCTTTGACATATTTAATCCCTAATTTCTCTGTATTCTCTCTCTTCATACCATAATCTATCATATTTGAAAAATCTATACCTGTTAATTTGCCCCCTTTCTTAGCTAAATGTCGTGTTACTGTTCCTTCTCCGCAAGCAATGTCAAGGATTTTTTCTCCCTTCTTTACGTCAAGCAAACGTAAAACTTCAGGAATAATGATATACTTATGATTAAAATCTCCTCCTTCTGGCCATTTTCCTGCCCATTTAGGCGCATTTCCATCCCAAACGGATTTAGGTGTTTCCTCATCTAGAGAATCAAGTCTAGTAATTTCGAATCTAATCCCCATATTTTCTACCCTTTCTGAACCCCATGCAGGATGAGGAAATGTGTAAGACACTGCTTCCTCTTTGTATATCGGTAACCAAACTACTACCTCTCCTACCGGTTCTAAGTCACCTATCTGATAAGGATGAGTACCTTCATATTCTGCGTAATCTAAAGCAGAATTCTCTTTACTACACCTCTTACATGGGATTGAATAGTAATAATCGTAAATAAGGAAATTTTCTCGAATCATGATTTCATCTGCACAATTTAAACAAGTAAATTCTTTGCAGCTATGACACCAAGAGATACCATTGAAGTGTATTTCTTTTTTACAGTGTTCACATTTATAGCTCCAATGTAAGTTGCAACGAGGAGTGAACTCTTCAATATCATGAACCGCAGAGTTAATTGGATAATCCGAGGTTATCTTAGCATACTCTGAACAATAGAAACAGGGTTGATATTCAGAGGAGGTCATGAAAGAAAAATCATTTTGATGTTTAAAAAAGATACTATTTATGGTTTACTTAGTTTGTATAGATCCAATTTTAAAAATATAAAAAGATATTTTTGGATAATTAGAATAATTGAACGATTTGGAACCAATTTTAACTATATGTTAAGGTAAAAAAAGGTCTGTAAGAACTCCTTTGGCTCAATGAGTGGCTTAAACCCCGAAGGTTGACCTGTGAACAAGATTTTGTATTATTGTACCAGTACTTGAACACCTTTTTTGTCGGTAATACAAAGAGAAAATAGAGGTGCATATGGCTTGTAATTATGACAAAAACAAACCCACACCTCTATAGAAAATATGGTAAAAGCTTTTATAAACTTTTGAGTGAGCACATCGTTCGACAACTGCCAATAGCAAGTGAGGAAAAACAGAAAGACAAATATACTTCAGAGGAGATTAAAAAATTCCTTATACAAGCAATGATTAGTCCTGGGAAGTCATTAGAGGACGAAGGGGTAAGAAGAAAGACATACATGCAGACCCCAACGAGTCAAACGATGATTAGAAGGTTAAAAAGGGGAGAGCCAGAAACTATACGACAAGAAGTGAATGTGTTCTTAAGTAAGAAATTCTACTGCATCCAAAGAAGGTATAGGAAGAAAACTATTTTCTTAGCTGTCGGTGCCCATGACGAACCTTATTATGGTAAAAAAATGGATTGGACCTGTGGGGGAGAAGAAAGCGGTCAACAACAACGTTTACGAGAGTTATAACACTCTATATTGTCCATCCTGGGAGACCATTGTTGGTGGCGTTGAGTCCCATGAAAGGGTCGGAAGCTGAGACCGCTATCCTTCTTATCCAAGAACTCCAACAATGGTTTCTAACTGGACAAAGGATAGTTTTCCTCGGTGATGGTAAATATTACCATATTGGTCTACTCAACACTTTACACACTTATGGGTGGGACTATATTATTAGAGGCTATTATGCAGGAGAACTAAAGAAACATTGTTTAGCATTAGAACAACAAGGTAAGGAGGGAGAAGGGTATACTTTCCATCATCGTATCCTGTCGGGAAAATCCCTTGGTCGTCACCATATTACAACACGTGGAGTGGTCTATTATAGTCGAGACGGTGCCAGCCAACCCTTGGGTTACTTCTCTCGCACGTTACAGTGCTTCCAGGATCGTTCAGTGGTATAAACGTCGCTTCCGTATAGAGAATGCTTTCCGCGATATGCGTCCTCTCCTCCTCCGAACATGTTCTCATAACGCTTGTGTGCGTTTCCAGCTCCTGTGGAGTGCACTAATCTTACATACCTTACTCCATTACCTCCTCCTCACCCTTATTCCCCTTGCTGTGTGGAACTGTAACCGTTTTGCTCCCTGTCCTTTAGAACAACATCAGGTGTATCACCACAGTTATTTGTTTTACTGTCGCACGCTCTTCGCTCTAGAGGAGGTGAAGTGGTAAGAAAAGTTCATGTTCAAGTACTGGTACAAAAATTAAGTTGATGACTTGATTTCGGTGTATGAAGTCAAATCATATACTCGCTTACAGTATTTTTGTGCTTCCAAATCATGAGTTGCCAACATAATCATCACATCTTGTTCTTTGTTCAATTGTTCAAATAATTCATAGATTTTCTGTGCGTTTTCAAAATCCAAATTTCCTGTTGGCTCATCTGCTAGAATTATTGAAGGATTGTTTGCTAGAGCTACAGCTACAGCTACTCTTTGCTGCTCTCCTCCACTTAAAAATGAAGGATACTGTTTTCTATATCGTGAAATATCAAAATACTCAAGAAGTTCTGTTATTCTCTCTTTTCTTCGATCTTTATCCTTCCCTGAAATAATAAGTGGAACTTCTATGTTTTCCCCAACATTGAGCCAGGCGATAAGATTCAGGTTCTGGTAAACAATACCTAAATTATCCCTTCTATATTCAATTAAATTGTCATCTGCGAGTTGTGTGATATCATTGTCGTGGTAATAGATATGTCCTGCTGTAGGACGAACCATACCTGAAATACAGTTAAGTAAGGTGGTCTTTCCTGAGCCGCTTTTTCCAACAATTACAAGAAAATCATTTTCATTAATCTGCAGATTTACTCCACGTAATGCAATATTTTCTACATTTCCCTTATAAACGTGAATTAAATCTTCTATACTTAGTAACTTTTTCATTTTCTAACACCTATTTCTTCTCATTTGATAAATAAAACTAATCATTAACGTTATTTGAATCACTAGAAAGGGTAATAATGTATTCATCCAGTTTAAGCATAATTTGTATTCTCTGAAAGAATTTAATGACATAACTTTGCTCGTAGTCCATACAAAAAGGATACTTAGCAATAAGCTGACAATAATGAAAACTGTATTAAAGCTAATTTGATAATTATAAAGAATCTGCTTTCCCTTTTTCCTTTGGTAACCTCTGGAATGGAGCTTATTGATCAGTTTTAGATATTCTTTAGGATATTCATTAAGTAAGAGCGTTGTTCCTAGAAGTAGAGTTATTATCAACTCAATTTTTATTATAGTAGCTATAACATTTTCATCTAAATTTACATCTGTTTCGTAATAAACTGATGTATATGGGAATTGATCTTGCAAGAATAAACTGAATGTTTCAACTTCAGATTCATTCTTTAAATTGAACATAGCCATATTTGCGAATCTAGTATTGACTAAATATGAACCAATGATGGGTACAATTGCCCAATTCTCTTGATATTCAGAGAAAAATGGTAGATAGCTGAAAGTTCCGATAATATTCAGTTCTACAACAGTTGGTGTTGGCTCCATAAAAACATCACCTAATTCATTTTCAATTCTATAAGGACGGATAATTATGGGTGAACTTTCATTAAGCGAATATTTTTTGAAAAGATTCTCTGATATAATAATTGTGTCTTCGTTTTCCTCGAACAAACTAAGCATTTCAGTAAGCTTTTCTTTGATATTTTGATTAATACCGTCAAAATTAAGAAATGAGTTTAATTTCCATGAATGAAGAAAGAAAAGGTGGAGAGTGTCCTCTTCAGTATCTCTAATTTGAATTTCTGCTTCAACTATTGGAATTCCTGCTTGCACTTCGTCGAAATTTATTATAATTTCGTAATCATAGGGTTGTATATTAAATAACGATATGTTTCCGCCTACTTCATTATCTATTTGATTAGATTGAACATTCATATATATGTCAGATAAGTAAAATCCCGAAAAAAATATAAAATAAAATCCAAAAATGAAAATAAGAATGAAAGATTTCGCTGTTTTAAATTTGATAACTCTATAAAACACTAAAAAGATATCACCGAATTTCTTTAATAGAAATGGTGAAATGATTTCTAAAATAAGAGCTGTAAGTTTAGAAAATCCTACTCTCAATAAATTAACAACTTCAAAAATGATAATTCCATACCCAATAAACGAAATCTCTATTATTTTAAATTCAATAGATAAGAAATAACAAAGAGCAATAAGAGACGAGGAGAATGATACTCTAAATGCTATTTGTATAGAAGTAAAGATGATATTTGTCTTTCGCTTTGTTTTGAGTTTGATAATAGTTTTTTTCTCTTCAAACAGTTTAGATGACCAAAATGTAGTAATTGATAGGTCTTCTATCAGAAGTAAGGAAAACATTGAGAAATAAATAATTGGAAAAGAGGATGAAATAATCATGTTAAGAAGGGAAAAGAAAACTCCAAGAACTACAGTCACAAAAAACCCAAGACCTACTTGTGATAGCATCATTAAAGAGAAAAAGAAATTTCTCTTAGCTCCCTTTAATGAAAGGAGAACGTTTTCTTGGTGCCAAACCTGCTTAGCTTTAATATACATATAGTAATGGGAAGGAATTGAAAGCAATAATAGCGGGATTATTAGGATAATAATCGTCCTTAATACTTTGTGCAACTGCTCTTGATAAATTGTTATTTTTAGAAGTATAAGGGGCACAACTTCATATGATGTATCCTCATAATTGATATTCATAAACATCTCTATTATCTCTTGCACGGTATTTACCAAATAGGTCAATTCAGCCATATTTTGGAGCTTAATGTCAACAGATAAGTAAAGATAACAAGATAATTCATAAGTTGAGTAAAGAGGAATTTGACTGCTTTTTTCTATTAAAAATTGTTGCAATTGTGCAAATGGGACAATAATATAATATTCAGTGCTTTTCAGTGGATAAAGATTGAAAGAAGAAAATAGAATACTAAGATTATGAAAAGAAGATGAGGTAAAAGATGTAATATTAAGTTCATATGTTCCCTCACTTGAAAGTCTAGTTGTCCCGTAAGGATCATTTTTCTCATATGATATTTGGAACCATGTAAGGTTATATGTCGATGATATCAGTGTACCCAAATTGTCACTCACAATAGAAGAAATTGAGATGTTATTCTTAATATAGAAATTATCACTGACACCTATAATTTTCATTTCTTCTAATATATTAATTCCACCAATACTACTCTCATTATTAATTAAGGAGATTGGATGATCATCATAATAGAAAATTTCACTAATATAAGGTTCATCTGTAATACTATTGATATCTTGTATTTCAAGGAACTGTTCCTGCTGAAAATGAATTTTCAAATTGAAATCAGGATCAGGAGAATCTATTGCTTTCTGTGTAAACGAATGTGATTGTATGTTATAAGTAAAAAGCAATAAACCTGTTAATATTAAAATGAGAACTAATGGAATTCTATTTAATAATAGAAATTTCATGTTCTTCTTAGAAAATTTAAGTAGTAAAGAAACTGTTCTCATTTCTGTATCTCCAAATTCCTGATGCTTACTTTCTTTAGATTTTGGGGTAATTTATACTTCAAAGACCAAACAAGATAACAGTACATACCAAAAGCTGTCAATATTGGAGTCACTATTAGAATAATAACGGCATTACTAGATAAGTGTAGAAATAAATATTGGTAAGAAGATCTATCAATTACACTATAGATCACTAGTATTCCAAATCCAATACCAAAAACTATCGAAATAATCTCAATTACCAAGATAGATGCAAACAGAAGAACAAATAGTGATAAACGGATTTTTCTTGGCTTATTTCCCCTGCTGTAAAGTATATCTTCAGTTAGTTTGAAGTTATTTCTGGACTGGTTAAGTATGATAATTGTACCTACAAAGGTTTGAATAATAAAGAATGAGTAAATATATGTAAGAATTGGTCGTCCTTTTAGGTTTAAGTTGAGAGAATTTACTATATCATTAGAACGAGCTTTAAAGATGTTTGATTGAAGTATATTAAACGTTTTAGTAATATTTTCACAAAATGAGTCAATAGATACTTCAGGATATAGATTAAAAAACCATAAATTTGATTGATCTAAAAAATATGACTCGTTAAATTGTGCTGAATAAGACAAAGCTAACCAATATCCCCCAGGCACTGGCGAATCAATAACTGGAATTTTTCTGTTTCCAAGATCAATAATTTCAGGAGAAAGATTTATTATTTCATCATTAAAGATGTATGTTCCATAAAATGTGTCTCCTTTGTCGAAATTTACTTTGTTAGCTAGTACTGCGGAAATAATGCAATTGTTATCATTCTTTAAAGACTGAAAAACCTCGTCATTTGTTTGGTATTTAAAGTGTTTTGAAGATAATTGGGGAATAAAATCTGTGAATCTATTGATATCTAAGTAAAGAAGTTTTGTAGACTCTCCTCTAATCCAAATATTTTCAGTTAATACTGGTATCCATGAACTTACTTCTTCATATTGAGAAATATTTTTACCAAGTGTAGGCTTAACAACCCTAATTACAACGCTTGTTGGATAAGATACTAGAAGTGAATTATCTCTAGCATTATTCATAGTATCTATTAGCAGAAGTGAGAAACTAAGAAAAGACATTAATAGAATGATAAACATTATAAGAGATTTTCTTTTTTGGAATATTAGTTTGACAAAGCGATTAATAATCGCTATCTCTGGTAACCATTTTTGCAGATAACTGGATGATTTTTCTAATATAATGAAAACCAGTCTTTTGCTGAAATAAGTAAGAAATGCAATTACTAGAATGAGCGTTGTTAATGTTTTAATCAAGTGGAATATCGCTATATGAGAAGAATAAAAGTAGGGATTACTAGAAATAAGAAACTGACTAAGAATTTCAAAAACCGTATAGACAACAATTCCAGATATGAAAATAATTAGGTTGTTACGGTCAAGTATTTTATTTGAAGAAACAACTTTTTTGATTTGTTTTTCTTCAATAATTTCTGTCTGAAATTCCTCTTTAACAACTTTGGATATTTTCTTACCTTGAAAGGAAAGAATCAAGAGTACTCCTAATATCATAAATGTTGATATAAAACGTAGAAAATATAGATATGACTGGAAGAAGATTAGACAAATTATCGAATATAAAATTATAAAGAAACAAACTGCTGATATGGTTGTCACTAGATCAAGTTTAAAAACTTGAAACCAAACCTTCCATGGGGATTCACCCCTCATTTTTAAGTTTTTTATATAATTTAACCATTTTTCTCTCAGAGATGAGGAATTTTGTGCTAGAAAAATAGATGTAGCTACAATTAAAGGAATTGAGATTAATAGCAAAATTCCCTCATAAATAAGGAACCACTTATAAAACTCCGTTAAAGAATGGTCTAAACTTTGATAATAATTCAATTGGATTGATACCCCAATAAATTGATCGCTTACAATAGGCATAAATTTGTTGAAAACGAAATCTGTTAAGGATGAAACTTGCTCTAATAGTTCATTAAATTGATCGTTAACTGAGTAATGTAGATTCGAAAATCTAATTAAATAATGTACACTATAGATTCTGTTTTCCATCCACGTTGTATCATTTACTATAGACAAAGGAACGTAAATTTCGTTCGGATTGTAATTTATCATCAGTATCTCTGATAGTTTATATGCGCTATCAGTATAATTCTCACTTACTGAAATGTTTAGCGTGATATTTTGACTTAAAATAGGATTATAATCGGGAGACAATCCAATAGAAAAGAACGTGCAATTTGAGTTGTTACTCATTCCCATCTCTTTGGAAAAAGAAGGTGATATAAAACCAACATTACCTGAAAAACTCAAGTTTAATGCTGATTCTAAGGATGAAGAAAAAAAACGAATTTTTACCCATTCAAAAGATGTATTTGACGTTTGAACTTTAAGATGAAGAACCGATGTTGAGTAGGAAATAATAGTATCGTTTAGATTAAGGTTTATATCATTACAAATATCGCGAAAATCATTTAATCTTGAAGAGCCAAGAGGACTATCATAATCAGTGTAGTGTATGTGAATATGGCTATAAGGATTTGTTTGGATGATTTCATTGGTGTTTTGAGTGAGAGCTGTAGCAAATATTAGTTGTAATCCTGAAAAGTAAACAAACAACAATAATAAGCCAAAGGCTATGGCATAATTATTTCGTAAGTGAGCACGAAAAAACTTCCGTGTAAACATCTTTTCACCTTCTATACGTTTTTATTAGCAGAACTGTACCACCAATTAAAATCATACACCCTATAATAATAGGTATCCAGTATAAACCTATAGGTTCAGAGTGTGTATTAATTGTATATGTGTATTGAATCTCTATTGTTTCATTGAGACTAGGGAAATAAACATAGAGATCTGAAGATGATGTTATATATATTTGATTAGTTGAATTATCGCTTAACATTTTACTAGCCCCTCTATATGAAAGGATTTCACTTGAGAACAATTTGACAATACTTCGATTTATTAGTTTACAAAAATAATAGTTTGTAAAGAAATAGTAATCCCCATTATGTTCTATTATTGGACTTTCAATAAAGCCTAACCCTGTTTCAGAATAGCTATAGGTGACATTGTCAAAAAGATTCCCAAGGGTATCAAAGAAAAAAATCGAAGTGTCAGAACCAATTGAAAATAAGTTAGAGTTTGTTTGAAAACTTGTATATCCATATTGCATTGATGAATCCATGTAGTTAGCAATCATCTGATGATTTTTTAAGTTGTAGAAGGACAGATTTGTAGGATTATTTGAAAGTGTCATGAGAGTTGAATTTCTGGCTGAGAAACATACTCTTACAACATTTGGGAATAAACTTCCCTCACTTACGAATTCTTTTGTTTCTGGTGAGAAAAAGATTAATGATCCATTAGCTAGAATCATACCAATTTGGTTATCATACGCGAATATTGTTCTTGCATTAGAAGGAATATATACTGTTGAAAACGCAAGTAGTAGAACTGTGTTGGTTACATTGTTAAATATTCCAATTTCTATTTGTTCTGAATTAAAGAGAATAATAAAAAGTTTGTTGTTACAATGTATCATGCGATGCTGTGGAAGAGATATAGAAGAACTATAATCGTACTCATCAGCAATTTCTAAAGATTGAGTATCTATTCGAAAAACTTTATTTCTTCTGGATAATACATATAAATTGTATTCGCCTTGATCCAAATATGTATCTTTTGCGATTATTGATTCTATTTTCTCTTGTTGTGCGTATAATGGTGCGTATCTACTCATAATAATTGAATTTAACAGTATAATTGAAAGTAGGAAAAAGGAGAGTGATCGCGAATTATAAACAAAACTTCTTTGCATTATGGAATTTATATTATGCAGAACTATTAAGTATTTTCAATATCGCAAGATTGTAGATTTTTTTACCTAATCACATTGATAATTCATATTCTCTTCAACTTTCAAAAGATAATCCCCATGATTTTAGACTGTGTAAAAAAGTAAAAACTGGTTTAAATGTCGCTTTTATTAACTTTCTCGCTATTTTTCATTGTAATGCAAGTAGTACTGCTTTATTAGATGTTCCACCTTATTATAACCCGCTTGTTGAACGTGTGGGACTATATGAAACCAAACGGTATTATACTGGAAGATACCTTATTACAAGATATGTTAAATGTGCGAAATTCTTGAGAACAGGGTGAATCGAGAAAAATAGATAGAAAAGTCTAACCTTGTCTTTTTAGAATAAAAACTAGAGTTGCTAGCGAATTCCTTTCAGTTTCATACCCTTTCTTGCAATCCAACTTATAATCTCCTCTCTCAATTCTTTTACTCCTTCCAAGGAAACACAAGATGTGTTGATTGCCCGAACTTGATCTTCTTCAATTGGAAAATCATGCTCTTTTATGAGTTTATACATGTTTGAGCACACTTGCTTAACATCCTCTTCTTTGGGTTGAATTAGATCTATTTTATTTGTTACTAATATGATTAATGTATTCTCCCAAATCCAGTTTTTCACGATAGAAAATCTTAGCCACATTTCAAGTGAAGTAAGCGTATGAAAACGAGATGCATCATGCAAAAAGAGAATCACATTTATTTTTTCCATAGCAGGAAACCAATCAAAAATCGCAAGAATTTCATCAAATGTTGTTGTGATAGTTGAAACTTTTTGTCGTTGGCCTGGAAAAACATAAAATTGTAGAGATGTTATTGTTTCTTCTCCGTCCACATCAACTACTTCGCTACTAAACTCAATCTCTATATTATGTGATTTCCTAGTATTTAACAGGATGTCACCATGTTCAATTGACTCCATGTTTGGATTAAGCAATAGCCGAGTTAAAACTGTTTTACCTGTTGCTCCATCTCCAAGAGGGAGTATTGAGCCTGTTGCATATTGTTTTATCTCACCTTCCAAATTTGCCCACCACTTTCCAAAGTGAATCGAGTTTCGAGTAGATTATTCTCAATAAAACCTTACCATGATATAATAGTTTGCAAAGAGTCAATATCTACCTAGTTTTCAAACTAAGAAGGGATTACAAGTATTCTCGAATTTTATTGGTTCCTAATACTCTTCCTTCACTCACTACTTTTCCATTTACTCTGAGAGCTGGAGTTATAAAAACATCTAAGTCTGCAAATTTATCTACTTCTTCAAATTTGACTACTTCATATTCTTCATTTTTTCCAAGAGATATAACCGCTTCCACTGTATTTTCATACAATTTAGCGCATTTTTTGCACCCTTTGCCTATTATCTGAATTATTTTTTTCTCTGTACTCATGTTGTCTACCTTTTTTATATGAATTTGATTGATTCTCCTGATATAAATAACCCGAACAATAATCCCGCTATAACTGTGAAAATGATTACAAGCAGAACGTATACAACATTTTTCTTATCTCCTATGAATTTTCTTGTTACCAGAATGCTTTGTATAGAAAGCTCAGGATCTGCAAGCAAATAAGCTAATAATACTCCCCTTGACATTCCCAACTCTAAAAACATTTTAGCAATTGGTACTTCCATTAGTGTTGGAAAATAAGCTACAACTCCGAACGATACCCCAATTAAATTTGCAATGACAGTATTTTCTCCAACAAGATTCTGAATAAATTCTTTTGGTATCAAAACGCCTAAGAAACCAGCTAAAAACACTCCAATAACTAGATACGGTAAAATCTGTTTTACAAAAGTCCATGTTTCACTCATCCAGTTCTTTCTATCTTCTTTCTCGAATTTCTTAAGAAGATAGATTCCCACAATTATTGCTACAACTAAAGAAAATGCTGCCTTTATGGCCATATTTGCTAAATCAACTCTGAATGCTTCAGATTTAAAATAGTCAAAAGTACGGTTTATTTCTGGTTCAGTTCCAGGACTACTTACAGAGAAATAGCTTATTTGTGATGTTCCTATAAAAAGAAGATACAGAAGACCTAGGAATAAGTTGATTTTAGGATTCTTGATGGTGATAAAAATCACTACAAGTAATATTGTACCTGTTACCCATAATATAGATTGAATAATTGGTGGATTTCTTATACCAATTGATTCTAGATTACTTCTATTTAGGAACGCCATAAGAATACTAATAAGCAATAAGAAAAATACTGGAACCCCTCTTAGTATCCTTAATGACTTTGAGTTCTCATCTTCTCTTATTTCTGTAACTTCTGTGTCTTCAAGAGTTTTAGTGCCAATATTTTCTTCGTTTCCCTCTTCCTCTTTTATGTGTTTTTCCTTAAAGACAAACTCCATTATGAGTCCTATAAGAATAGCAAAAATCAATGCAAGAATAGCTCTAGCAATCGCAATATCCATCCCAATTAATGTACCTGTATATGTTAATGCTAAAATATTTACTGCTGGAGCAGCAAATAAGAATGTCATTGCTGGACCTAATCCTGCGCCCTTTTTCTTAATTCCTGCAAAAAGAGGTAATACTGTGCATGAACATACTGCCAGTAGTAGACCTGAAATGGCAGCTACTGGATAAGATACAATTCTCTTTGAATCTTTCCCCATATATTTTACAATTGTGTCTTTAGGAACGAAAACTATCATAGCTCCTGCTATAAAGAAAGCTGGTATCAAACAAAGTAGAACGTGTAACGACAAATAATCTGCAAGCGAATAGACTCCTCCGAGAAGCATCTCTAATACTTTTGCCCAGAATATAGAAACCATTATCATTCCTCTGTTTGTATCATATCGAAATTTTTCGATATATAAAACTTTTTATTTTTATATTATTTGATTCGGGTGAAAAGAAAAACCTTTATTTCATAAGATATTCATATTAAAATGAGAAATGACAAATACTACACAATCTAAACCAACAGAAGAACTAAAAGAAAAATTAACCATTCTGAGGGATCAAAATATCATAGATATTAAGGTAGATGAACGCTTATTACTAATAGAGAAACTTGAACGAATGATAGTGAAGAAAAAAAAAGATAGCAAACTAAACAATTATTTGAAGCTTTTCAAAGCCCTTGGTAATAAGAATAGACTTCTTATTTTATGGTTAATTATGAAAGGGGTTCGTTGTGCTTGTGAGATTGAACATATACTAAATCTCTCACAGTCCACAGTCTCTCATCATATTAATGAATTAGTTGAAGTGGGTGCAATAAAGACTATAAAATCTGGGAAATGGAGTTTGGTATCTTCAGAATCTAGTTTTTTATCAGAGGACTTCTTTATTGAGCTTGTTAAGAAAGCATGAAGAGGTATTTTTGCTAACTATTAGACAATTAAAATAAAACTACCGAAAAACAAAAACGAAAAAAGTTCATCAACTTATCGATAGGATTCTTCTAGAACAAACTCCTACAAACCATTATTACAACGAGGTTGCACTACTTTTAAAAACCGCTTTCCCTTTATCAGTTATGATAAGAAATTTAGGTGATATAAACAATGTATGAAGGATTAAGTGAAATAGGACCACACTTTGAACTATCTGAAACACACAAAATGGTAAGACAGAGTGTAAGAGAATTCGCAGAAACTGAGATAGCTCCTCATGTTAAAGAATGGGACCAATCTCACATTTTTCATAGGCCTATTCTCAAAAAAATGGCTGAACAAGGAATATTGGGTTTAAGCATCCCTGTCAAATACGGTGGAGGAGGATTGGATTACATTGCACTAGCAATAGCATGCGAAGAGTTGGAAAGAGTTGACACATCTTTCAGAGTTATTTTAAGTGTCCATAATGGTTTATGTACCGCTACAATCTGGCAATGGGGAGACATGGAGCAAAAGAAGAAATATCTTCCAATGTTGGCTACAGGGGAAAAAATGAGCACATACGGTTTAACAGAGGCATCAGCAGGAAGTGATCCAGCTGCCTTAAAATCTAAATGTCGATTAGAAGGTGATGAGTGGATTATAAATGGTGAAAAGATGTGGATTTCATATACAGTATCTTCTGACATC
>JAUVXQ010000096.1 GCA_030603505.1 Candidatus Heimdallarchaeota archaeon
AAAATAATTGTATCCAAGAGACAAATTCATATAATCCTCTCGATTTTAAATATTGAAAAACGAACTATTTGTAAAAAGAAATCCTAGTTTGTTTTCATTTAAATCTATATTAGAACTTTTGAAAACGATTGTTCTGTGATAAATTGATAGATTCTTTACAGTTTATATTTCTGTAACAATTTATAATTTTAAAAAAGAAAAATGAAAAGAAACTATCGCTTTCTTAATCTAATATTAGTAAAAAGCAAAGTTATAGATATAGTTGCTAAAACCCCTACAATTCCTGTAAATGTCCAGAATTTAATATCGAAATTGTTAATAAAACCTAATTTTACATCTATGGAAATACAATTGGAAACAGTGCTATTAGCAAAACTATTACTTCCTATTATTGCATAAAAATACTCATCTTCTGCAAATAAATATTCACCGAAATATGTTGTTGTAACTTCAGCAATAGGATCTTGAGTATAAGCTGAATAACTGTTTATCATTTTTGTATCTCGAAGAACATAGTATTTATCAACAAATCCAGAACCATTCCAATTTAATATAATTTCTCCATTTACATAAGATACATCGGTTAGAATGGGTTCTAGTGGCGCAACAATACAATTAGTATGAAAAATATCCAAATGTGTATCACTTTCGTTATGATATAAATAATCCTGCCAAACTAAATTTATTCTACCTTTTGAATCAGTTGATAAAGTCGGTGTTGACGAAAGTGTGCTATTTACAGTAAATAACATATGAGAGTTTGTTGAGTTTAGTTGGATGTAGAAAATGCAGTCAAATATATCTACTCGCATGTTAAAAAACCACAATTTTGCTGGAAACGCTATATGAACATTAGATTGAATATCAACTGATAGAGCTGGTCTTGAATAAATTGTAGAATCATACACTGTAATGATATGATTATCAAGAGTTGGATGAACAATTGAAACAATTACGGTGTTGATTATGTCTTCATTAGAAGGAGAAATTTCAGGCTCTTGTTTAAGCCAATCTGAATCAATTTTAGTATAAATTAAACTATAATGAAATTGAGGTGGGAGCATACCATGCAAACCATAGTTCACATCTACACTATAGTAAGCTAAATGAACATCGTCTTCAATATCTACTGTAATAATAGGTAAGTAATTAAAATAACCATGAGTTTCTAAAGTACTTGGTACTATTTGTGATGTGGAGGTTTTTGTTATTATTTTAAGATCAGACCAAGACAAATCATTATTATCTCTATACTTGTGAACTATTTTTTGTTGAATATCATCATCAGCAATACCAAAATCAGTTGAATCGGCCCACATAACATGAATATCTCTTTGACTGTCAACAGCAACAAAAGGTTCAACAGAGTCACCAGAGCTTTCTGTTGAAATAACTTCAGTCAGTAACCATAAATCAGAGCTTTTAGCTCGTACCTTAAAGAATATGTCCAAGTCCGAACCACAGCTAGAATAATCCGTAGAATCTTCCCAGACGATGTAAACTACTCCAACAGTATCTACAGCGATAGAAGGATTGTAAGAATCATAGGTGCTCTCTGTGGAAACTTGCTCCATGTTCATCCAATCACCCATATTTTCATCTTTATATGAGAAATAAATATCTATGTCATCAGCTGCTACTAGATTTGGAGTTCTTTCTGCCCAAACAACATTAATTCTATCATATTGATCTATTGCTATTTCAGGAGTAAAAGAATCTAATGAACTATCAAAAGAAACTACCTCTATAATAACCAATTTCCTGTTTCTCTATCAAGATATCTGTAAAAAATGTCTGAATCCACACCAGAATTGCTATAATTAGTTTTATCAACCCAAACGACATGCACATTACCTTTACTATCAACAGCTTGGGATGGATGAGTCGTATCATTAATGCTCTCAGTAGATACCAAAGAAGTTTGAGTCCAGTTATATGCAGGTGGTTCAATAATAATTATTGGGTTAGTAAATTCTTCACTTGTTTGTACCACCGCTAAAACTGAATAATTTCTATACACTCCAATTAATGAAATAAAAAGAATACTCAATAGTATTCCATAAAATAAATTCCTAATTCTCGTAAAAATCACTATTAGACCTCTGTTTCTATTTAATTCTATAATTATGACTTAGAACTGTATATAGCTATAAAATAAAAGCTTTACGGGTAAATATTCCGTTTCTTTATTCTTTTGTGTTTAAATCTAAGAAAAAAAGATGTTTAAATCCCTCTTGGTTGACTATTCTTTTCTCAACCTTTGGCGTAGCTTCAGATGTTTTCCTTTTGAGATAAATTTAATAATGAATAATACATAGTGTTCTAGATGAATAAACTTCTAAGATACCTTACAGCTATTTATCTTATCATCTCAGTCATTCTTTCTATCTCTTTGTCACTACCTCTTGCATCTGTTTCTGAACATACAATATATACTCGTATGACAGAAATAGTTCTTCCCCTCGAAATAACTTATAGAGAACCTTATCCTAATTGGACTTTCTTTGAGTTCGAATGTAGTTTTGAGATTATCAATCCTTCTGGAAGAACGTTGTATATTCTCACCCCAAACACTTGTCTTGTTTTTATATTTGGAAATCTCTCATTTGAGAATGAACAATATGTTGGTCTGGTAGGGGGACCTAATGCTCTTGCGCCTATGTTTACCAACCACACTATCAATCCTGGAATTACTGAAGGAACGCTACCATTTACCCTCGACGTGAATGATACTTTAGAGGCTCTTCCTGATGGTAACTACACCGTTTGGATGCATCTTGATGATTATGAAGAACAACATAATTACCATCATTTTACCTCAGAAATTGCTGTTAATGGTTCTGATATTCTAATAACTCATAATGGTGCTAATACAACCTTTACTTTTCCTGAGGAACCTACTCCAACATCTACTTTGCATTATTCCACTTTAGTTACTTTATTGATTGGATTAATAGTTATTATTCATATCAAAAAACGCGATGGATTGGATTATTTTTAAAAAACTATAACTGTTCTCTTACTAGCTCTAACAAATAGGCTGGTCTTACATCACAATTGGATGAAAGAAGGACATTGGAGGAAAAGTGATAATGAAGCAGCATCCGTACCTTTACAAGGAAGGAAAATAGTTTTTTGGTTATGGTCACGCAAATAAAATTGTGCACAAGCTTTTTTCAGGTTTTGATGCAGAATTCTTAATTACTAGAAGAGATAGGGAAAAACTGATCAAACATTTCTAGCATTTCTTTTGAGTGAACTCTATAATTTTTTTTCTATTCTTTCAATAGCTTCCTTTAGAGTTGCTAATTTTTGTGAGAAAGTGAATCTTACAAATCTAGAACCATGATTGTGTCTTTCTTTACTATAGAAACTCGAACCTGGGACAACAGCTACTCCTTTATCTCTAACTAGAAAATTAGAAAATTCTAAATCATTCATTCCAAATTCAGTTATATCGGCAAACAAGTAATATGCGCCATTTGGTTTAAAAATCTTAAAACCATGATTATGCAAATTTTCCATAAGGTAATCTCTATTTACCTTGTACCTATTTCTTATATCTTCATAGTACTTATTTCCTAGAGTGAAAGCTTTCAATGTTGCATATTGAAGAAGTGAAGGAGCGCAAACTGTTAGATAGTCATGACATTTTCTAATCCCTTCCATCAATTCCCTATTTGCAGCTACATATCCTAATCTCCAACCTGTTATCGAAAATGTTTTACTAAAACCGCTAACTGTAATGGTCTGTTCCCTTATAGAATCTATGCTTCCTAAGCTTTTATGACTTAGAGTGTCAAATATAATATATTCGTAGATTTCATCTGTGATAGCTATTATGTTATTATCTACGCACAAATCAGCAATAATTTTCAAATCATCCAGAGAAAAAACTTTTCCTGTTGGATTATGAGGAGAATTTATAACAATTGCCTTAGTTTTCGAATTTATACTATCTTTAAGTTTTTCTTCATCAATATCAAACGTATTTTCAGCTAAAGGAACAAAAATTGGTTTTCCTTGGGCTAGATAAGTTATAGGAACATAATTTTCGTACCAAGGCTCTAAAACGATAATTTCTTCTCCAGGATTCATTAAAGCAAAAATACTGGATGCTAAAGCTTCACTTGCTCCGCAGGTTATTGTAATTTCATCATTAGGATTAAAATCCATTTTATTATATTGTTTAAGTTTTCCAGCGATTTTTTCTCGCAAATCAGTACGACCATAAGTTATGGAATATTGATGCTCTTCTTCCATTAAAGCATCCTCTACTCCGGAAATTAGTTCCTTAGGTGGAAGGAAATCAGGCATACCTTGTGATAGGTTGATTGCACCATTCTCAATTGCTTTTCTAGTCATCTCACGAATTACTGATTCTTGAAAACTATCCAAATGGTTAGCTAAATACATTATTTAGAAAAACAGTTAGTCCTCTTATAATAGTTGTGAAAAAAAGAGTAGTTAAATTTCCTTCACAGTGAAAAATTCAACTTTTCGAATATTTAACATCCCTAACATCGATAACTGCTGCATAGCAGTGACAAAATCTACAAAACTCATATTTTCTTCTGTTTTCTCAAAAATATCTAGAAGTGTTTTATGTTGATTTCCGATACAATAAGTTATCAGTTTTTCATATACGCTAAAGCCTTTACTATCCACTTCTTCACTGATTCTCTTCCACTGTCTTCGAAAAATAGCAAAAGATTTGAGTGTTGATCTAGGAAAGGAGCTTTTCGCATGCAGAATATAATCAATTTCAATTATAGTATCTCCTGATGTGAGAGAAGGAAGCTTAGGATCTAAATAAGAAATCAGAAAAGCTAACATTTCATCGTCAAGAAGTACAATCGCTTCTAGAATTGAAGCTATCTGTTTAATCCATTCTGTTGCAATGTCGATATCTACATTTTTTGCTACAACTTCTTTAATCTCGATAAATTTCATCTCAGAAAGGATGTTTATTTCTTTTCCATCCCCTTTCTTTTTTAAGCTAAAATCACACTGTCTAAGCTTATCTTTAATAATAATACCCTTCAAATTCTTTCTTCTAAAATCCTTCTTTGGAGTAATTTCACACTTTTGAAAACCAACTTTCTTGGGTGATGGAATATTTAGAGAATTAATTTGTTTAGAACTGAGGTCATCCCCTACATCTACAGGAACTTGAGATCTCACAGTCAAACTACTATCAACATAGATAATATTGGCAGTGATGAGATCGTTTCGGCATTGGTGAACATCAACATATTCAATATACCCTTTATCATCAACATTCTTGTGTAATGTAGGAAGGATATAGAGAACCCTTGTTTTTCTGCAAAGGTTGCACTCGTACTC
>JAUVXQ010000145.1 GCA_030603505.1 Candidatus Heimdallarchaeota archaeon
AGCGGATTAGTTGCTCTAATTTATAGATTAAGTAAGACATTTTCTGGGATAGTTTTTCCTATAGTCTTGTTAACAGGTTTTACTGGTATTTTATCAAAGACTCTACCTTTAACATACGGTTTACAATCAATTCATGAGATATTATATGCGTCTGATGTTAATTTTAACCTTATTTTGTACAATTTTCTAATACTATTAGGGTTCATAATTATCATCGGTGGTTTAAGCTGTTTCTTAGTCTCAAAGAGCATTAAACGTTCAAAAATAATAGGGAGTGTGGGGTGGTATTAAAGTGGTAAACAATCCGAGTTTGGATGATGTCACTCAATCTTTTGTAAATAGAGAAACAACCAATCTTAACTTTCTAAAAGGGGTTGGTGCAACATTTAAAAGAAATATTAAAATAATTATGCAATACAAAATCATACTCCTGATTGGATTCTTTAACACTTTCATCTATATTTCATTAGCTGTTTTTATAGCTAAACTTGTCCCAGGAGAAGAAATAGCTGCAGATGGTTATATAGTATCTAGCTTCTCGTTCATTATAGCAGGAGCACTTGCTATGGATTTAACAACAAAAATTTTAATGAAATCACTGAATAGTTTTGTAAGCGAACAAAAACAAGGTACATTTGAAACTTTAACAACGTTACCTTTTGGTCTGAAAAAATATTGTTTATCTGAAATATTCTTTGAAATGGTTTACGCTATAGTTTTATTTATTGTGTATAATATACCCATATTTTTCATTTTCAATGTGTTTTATGATGTTACAATTAATATCTTCTCAATTCTTTCACTTCTATTGCTAGTTTTAGCTCTACTATTACTATTTTTTTCTCTTTCTCTTCTAGCTGCAAACTTTACAATATTAATTAAAAGAGGTAAAGAGGTTGCAATGGTGATAATAGGTATTTTGCAGTTGTTGAGTGGAAGTATCTTTCCTCTTTACTTGTTCCCTCAATGGCTCAAGATTGTAGCCTATGCTTCTCCATTTACACATGCAGTGAGAGCTATTAGATTCTGCCTCTTTGGAGGAGGAAATATTACTATTTCAATAGTCTGGATTTCAATAATTATTTTACTAGTTTCAGCTGTTATTTTGTATTTTCTATTTAATTGGACTCACAAAAAGATTTACAGAAGAATTCAGCTCAAGGGTACTGTACATGAATATTAGGTAAGAATCATGTTAGTTTCTTTTTTCTAATATTTCAAGAAACTTAGAAACCTCATTTGAAACATCTTTAGCTTGAGTAATTGCTCTACCAATTATAATAATGTCTGCACCTTTATCTAGAGCTTTTTTACTTGTTTCTAGCGATAGCCCTCCAGCAATCGCTATCAATGCTTCAGGATATGATTTCTTTACTTCTGTTATTAACGCCCAAGGATGTTCTTTATTCCCTTCTTGATCTATTCCTCTATGGAACAGTATGATTCGTGGGATTTCTTCTAACGATTTTAACAGTGTCAAAGGTTCAGATACATTCATTAGGTCTAAAACTATATCAACAGCTCTTTTTTCTGCTTCTTGTAGGGAACTTGTTATCGTTTCAATTGGAGCTAATCCACTTATAGCTATTGCATTCGCTCCCGCTTCTGCTCCAATTTGAACCTCCAACCAACCTACATCTAAAGTTTTCATATCGGCAATTGCATAGCATTTGTTATGGAACTCTTTTATTTCTTTGATAATTTTTGCACCAAATTTTTTGATTAGAGGAGTTCCTGCTTCTATAAGAATCTTTTCTGAAAATGGAATATTCTTGATGATTTCTAAGAAACTATCATATGAAACCAAATCTAGTGCTATTTGTAAGTATGGAGGTTTTAAGAGCATCATTTCAGTTATCCATTAGAGGTGTTTTTTCATGTTCATTTAGTGTTTTTGGTGAAGCAATGTCTTTAACGAAATTCATTATATAGTCTTGATTCCGTTTTTCTCCATGCACTAAGAAAATATTCTCAGCTTTGGATTCGTGCATATATCGTTTTAATCCATCAACAGAGCTATGTCCAGAATAAGGGAATTTCATGATTTGTGCTTTTAAATCGATTGTTTTCGGATGATAACGTTCACCAAAGATTTTGATTTTCTTTTCACCATCAACAATTTCTCTTCCAGTTGTTCCTTGTACTTGGTAACCTGTAAATCCTATTATGTTCTCCTTTTTCCATCCACAATATTCTAGATATGAGTGAATAGGACCACCCATCACCATTCCACTTGTTGTGACTATTAATGACCCTTCTTTGTTAGTTGCAATATACTTCCTAGCCCTATATCTCTTATCTGATATTGAAGAAACAGGAATGAAATTTTCTTTCTTAAAAGGTGAAACCAACCCTCGTTCTTTTAGATTATCTAGAAGGCGTTTTGAAACCCACTTTTCCGATAAATAAGCCTCTGTGATCATGTTCATAGTGTTGATCATCCCATCAATATATACAGGAACATTATCTAAGTCTGGATCAAGAGCAAGAGTGATAAGTGTTTCTTGAGATCTCCCCACTGCGAATGATGGTAAAAGCATTTTATGTCCTTCTTCGACTGTTTGCTTTGCTATCATTCTAAAACCGACATCGATTTTATATCTCTCTGGAACATATCTGTCACCATTAGTTGATTCGATTATTAATATGTCAATATCTTCTTCAGGTAGATCATATCCATCAAACATTGGAGTTACTCTGTCGTTTATATCTCCAGTATAGAGAATAAGAGTCCCCTCCCAATCTATTAAAACTTGCGCTGCTCCCAGAACATGACCTGCATTCATGAATTCTGCTGTAATCCCATCAGCTATCTTAATTTTCTTTTTATATTCAAAAGTTTTTATTTTCGTATAAGTTTGATCGAGATCATCTTCTCTCCAGTGTCTTTCTCCTTCGATTTTAAGATGATCCATCCATAATCTGTAAACTATATCCTTGGTTGGTTGAGTCATGAAGTAATTGCCCTCAAAACCAAAATCAACCATTTTTGGTGCATACCCTGTATGATCTATATGAGCATGACTAAGAATAACAGCATCTAAATTTTGAGCTATTTTTTCCAAACCTTTTGGAGCTTCAGAGAGCTTATTGGGGATCAGTTGAATCCCACAATCTAACATGACATTGTGATCTTTATCGCCTATAACAAAGGAACTTCGACCTACAAAATCTGTTGCCCCGTATGCTGTAATATGTAAATTTTTCAATTCTAATACACTTTCCTAATAAATTAAAAATACAATAATTAATTTGTCATTTTATCTTTTATTTTATTTTTTTTATTTTAAGTCTTTAAGATATTTTTGTTTCACAACTTAAAACTTTGAATTTAAGTAAACAAGATTATCATTAAGCCTAAATCAATTGAATACTCTTTTATATGAAATCAATGCATTTCTCTATGGTTATAATGGTTCAAGACAAAAAGGAAAAGGAAAAAAAAGACAAAAGCGAAGAAACACTATCACGTTCAGCTTTATCACAAGCTTACTCTTCTTTTGAGCAAGATCTTGTTGAAACTCAAAAGAAAGATAAAGAAAAGAAAAAAGACATTCTTCAGAAAGGGATAGAGGAAATTGAAAAAGAATCAAAAGCAGAACTTCTATCTTCCAAAAACCTTGTTGGAAAGCTATTAGAGATAAGACAAAGAGCTGAAATGTCTTCAACCATTGGAACAGCAGGAAAAATCAAGACCCCTATAATTTTTGGAAAAGATGAATACAG
>JAUVXQ010000077.1 GCA_030603505.1 Candidatus Heimdallarchaeota archaeon
TGAAAATGAAACAGCATTGTTTAATGAAACAATTATTTATAGTGCTGTAACAAATTGGCAGATTCTGAAATTAGAATCGCTTTATAGTACATTTTCATATATAGAAGACATTGCAAAATTGAATGTTACTACCTACATATCAGATTCTTCCTTTACAGCAGAAGAAAACTTGACCAGTATCCATTACTTACTAGATACCTTGGGAATGAACACTACTCTTCATAATTCAAACACTAACTATACTATCGCATCTAGTAACCTTGAACATGTTAATTTGTTCATTTTGGTGGGTTCTCAAGAAGATCTTCGTGACGATGAAATAGATGCATTAAGGAGCTATGTGGCTTCAGGTGGTAATTTATTGGTTCTAGGTGATCAAAGAGAGAGTCAAAGTACAATAAACCTCTTATTAAGACACTTTGGTATGGAATTATACAATTACACACTTTTTGATGAAATAACAAATAATTCATCCCTTATATTAGAAGCAGACAATTTTGCAGCTATTCCTTATCTCGTACAACCAATGGAGTTCACAAATCAAACTGTCAATACAATAGATTATTTTGGTACAGCTATTAACTTCACAGATGGTGATGGTGAAAGTACTTACCAGTTTCAAGAAGGTGATCTATATCCAGTGGCTTCATTTATTGGTGACTATTATATAGATGCTGATGAAAACGGAGAGTTTAATTCAACTTTAGATGTGGTTCTTAACAAAACAACAGTTGTACAAGCAGCTCTAGAGTTGCAAAGAGGAGGGAAAGTTCTTGCTTGTGCTTCAGCTGATATATTCAATGCAAGTTATATAATTAACAGAAACGTTAGAACTTTACTACTACGTGAAGTATCCTGGATGTTAGATTTTCAATTTCGAATACATTATGATGATTTCAGCATATTAGATACTTCAACAGTAAAAGGTGATGAAATAAATGTCAGTATATCTGTTTACGGTTATGAAAGTGCTATCTTAAGCGATGTTCAAGTTTGGGTAGTTGCCACAGAATTAAAAATTGAAACTGATAAAGGAAATCTTACAGCATTGGAAGATGGTACCTCATTTTATGGAGCTGTTGTTCCTGAAAATGTTAAAGGAGCTTACAAAGATAAAACAATTCGAATGCATCTACGAGGATATGGTTACACAGAAACTGAATTTATAGAAGTCTATATTGACCTTACAACAGATAGTTCTTTACCTCTTAATGTTTTAACTTTTATAATTTTCTTAATATCTATTGGAGTAGCTGTTTTTGGAACAATAGTTCTAAGAAAAACAAAAAAACAGGAAAGTAGCTAATATTTCCATTTTATTTTTCTTTTAACTTAAATCCCCTTTTTCAATCTATTAATCATAAATTTGTGAAATTGAAAATCTTTCATTTTTTTGCATGTAGCTTCAATATCATAATCTAAACGTATGTGTTCAAAATCAAATTTTTTTGTTTTTTCATTAATATCAAAAAGTAAAAATGATGCTCTAGGATCGTTATCTCTAGGTTGTCCAACCGATCCTGGGTTGAACAAGTGCTTATCACCACTTACTATATGAAGGGGTTTATGAGTATGTCCTAGAAAAAGAAAATCTACCTCTGTATATTCATTAGTTATTTCAAAAAAGGTTGAATAAGTCCACTCTGGAAGATCAGGACTTACGTAGTCTCTTAATGGTTCTCGTGGTGATCCATGCACAAACATAGCATTCCCTTCAGATATGAAAAGCGGAAATATAGAGAAAAAGGGATGGGAACCAAGTATTTGAATCTCTCTTTTTGTCAATTGTTCTTTGGTCCAAAGCAGTGATTTTTTGGGAAGAGGGTTAAAATATTGAAAATTATTTGTTGCTAGAGCATAATCATGGTTACCTACTACATGGATGTGAGAAATTTTCTCAATTATGCGAATACATTCTTTAGGATTAGGCCCGTATCCAACTGTATCTCCTAAGAAAATGATTATTTCAGGAGACGCATCAATTATATGATCTACTACAGTTGTCAATGCTTCTAAATTAGAATGAACATCGGAGAAAACTGCTAAAGTTATCATTTATTGATCACGTTTAAATACTTGAGTGATGGATATTTTCATTGCTTTTAACTAAATATACAGATAGCTATTATGTCCAATCATGTTTTAAGTTTTGAGAATATTCACGCAATCTTCTTCTTACTCAGTACTCGTTTCTTCCTCTTCTTCTTCTTTTGTTTTGCCATCTTTCTTGAGAAATATTGAAGATACAGCTGCTACAGAGAGAGTCAACCCTGTTCCGACTAATGTTTGGTATATAATAGATGCCCCTGCTATAATTGGAGATATTGAAAGGCTTTCTAGAAGTACTAGAGTTGTTATTGTACCAGTTCCTATTCCTGCAGGAACTAATGTCAAAATAATAACAAGCATTGTTACTGCAGATATTGCTGCTGCGTCAACAAAAGAAATATCAATACCAAAAGCTAAAAGTGTTAGTTTGAATGAATATATTTCCATTGCCCACCGGAATATAGATAGAAATAAAACAAGGAACGATAGTTTTTTTTGGATGATAAGATTCTTCAATGAAGTGTAATAAGTATCCAAGGAGGGTTTAATTGTGTTATTTAACCAACCAGCTCCTCTTTCAGAGATTTTTTTAGTAAGTTTTTCAAGAATGCTTAGAGTTTTTTTACCTACAGCCGGAAAGAATAAGATAAAAGAAAGAGTGATTGTACCAATCAAAGAGATATAAAAAACAATTTTCAAAGGTGTTGTATAGCTATCATCCAAGACTTTAGGAAGTGTAACAGCAAAAGCGATAACGAAAAATATCAAAACAATGATAAGGTCAATTATTCTGAATAAGGCCAGTGCTGCAAGAGAAATTGTTCTAGGAACAGAACGCGTTCTTTTATTTATTTCAATACTTGCTATTTCTCCTGATTTTAAAGGACCCAGTGTACTAAAGCCATACCCAACAAAAAAGGGTAAAAGAAAATTTTTGAATGTTAAATGTTCACACGAAGGCTTCAAAAGTATAAAAAAACGATATCCTTTTGCAAGCAAGCTTATTACCATTAACACAAATGCAAAAACTAGATAGATTATTCTAGAATCGGTGTAGACACCTATAACTTCTATGAAACCATTTTCTCTAGTCATGTGAAAAAAGAACCAAACAAGTTCACCAATTGCTAAAGATATTATGAAAAACCGAAAAATATTTCTTCGAACAAAAGATAATAAGTCCATATTTGCTAACCAACAGCTAATTAAAAATTGTTACTTTATTTCATTTTTAACAATGTGGGAATAAGGGAAGTAGGGCTTGGAATCTTTATGATTCTGGGCCACCTTCTAAGTCCCATTCGTATGTACAATCACGACATACTATTTTTTTTCGATAAACAGGTCTGTGATTGAAATAAGCTATTGCTTTACTCTTATCTTCTACTTCTTTGAGATTTTTACTATGACATTTAGGACATTCTTTGGCCATTTTTGTTTCACCTATAGAAATGATTTAGCGATATCATTTTAATTTCCTCATTTAAAACTTTTGTGCAAGTGTTAATTTGAAAGTTTCTGTTATTTTTGCTTAAAACAACCAAATTTTGGAACATTTGTATTAATCAAATTATGTCGGGATTACAAATCAGTTTATACAATAAGAGGATGTTTTAACTAACCAGTACGTATAGGAAACAAGATAATAGAAGTAAAGGGATACTAATTACCAATTTTTAGACCATATATCCAGTATATTTCCATTTAATTTATTCATTCGCTAACAAAAATGGAGCCCCAAAGGGGAATTGAACCCCTGACCTGTTGATTACGAGTCAACCGCTCTTCCATCTGAGCTATTGAGGCATACTTATACTGAAATCCTATTTTTTTATTCAAAAAGTCTTCGAATAAACGCATTTTGAGAACTCAAACAACTTTGAAAAGTATTTCTCCTTCGGTTAAGTTAAAAAAAAAGATAGGAATAGGTATAATCACTCCATGGGAAATTTGGCATATGATCTGAATTCTATCCAATCATTCAAGTATTCATCGATTACTTCTTCGATAGAATCTTGATCTAAATTGCGAGCTATTTCCTCATCAGGTGTAAGCATGGCCATAATATAGCGTTCATCTCCAAACTTAACGTCTCTGAGGATGAAGTTTTCATTTAGATTCTCGTCGACTGTATATCTTCTAACTCGTAGGAATGGTTCCCTCATGTTGACTATAGTCTCTATTGCTTCATAATATGCATTATGAGAGAGCTCTTCCAAATCATCTCTCTTTGAATATTGAGCAAAGCAGACATTACTTCTAAAATCATATAAGCCGAAGTAATCAGCATTGAGTTTCTCTGCAACTTGTTTAGATGCATCATATATACTGTCTTTAATTAAAACAACATTTCGGAAAATATGTGAAAAAGCTCCCAGAACAGTTGATCTAAGCTTTACAGTAGTTCGGAAAATATTTTTCGCTGGTTCGAAAAATTCGATGTTTTCGTCAATATAATTAACCATTGAATTAAAGACATCTGCAGCTTTAGCAGTTAATTCAAAATCTGGATCGGATTTATGGAAGAATAACATCCAAGGGATGTTAATTTTGAGAGCTTTAGTAACTTGAACAATTTGCTTCAGATATTCTATACTCTCTTCATATCTATCCACAGCTTGAACATCAACAATATAAATTAGGATATCAGTACCAAGGAAATATTGCTCAGGATTCTGAAGGTAATCTTCGCGATAGATTAGTTGTCCACCCAATTCATTTAAATGGATATCCATCCCAAAAACTTCAATTTTGCTCCTTAACAAACCTCTTGTTGGAGTGAGAGCATACAACCTTTGAAATAATAAGGAAAGAGCTCCTCTATGTTTTAGTGCAATTGATAAACTTGTTTTACCTACATTATCAATACCTGCTAAAATAATTTTAGCCCCTGTTGTAATCCGTTCCTTTTCACCCACGAGAAGCAATTTACTTCCAGCAATCCAACTGTTCACACGATCTTTTGGAATTTTTTTAATTAAACTATTATAAGCTTTTTTCCACTTTGTAACCATATCTTCAATAGTTTTTATTCCATTTTCCTTTAAAAATTCAAATTCATCATTTGATATATCTAGAAGACCAATTACAGGAATAGATTTTATGTCCTCTTGCTCCTTATAATCCTCTTTTAGAAGCTTTTCTCGTATATTCAACGTCATCGTTATTCACCAGATTTGAACAAAGATACTTCTACTGTTTTCTTGATTACTTTTGTCTCTCTGTCAAATAAGCTTTTTGCTGTTTAATATCCTTTGTGTTAGTAAAAAAATTGAACAATTAATTCAAACAATGATGGACATATCTTTTAATACAACTAATTTGCAGAATAGAATATGACATCCTATTTGTTTATTGTAAACCCTCACGCTAGAAATAAAGAAGTGGGAAAAAAATGGAGTAAAGTAGAGAAAGAAATCAAAAACCGAAAAATGGATTATTCTGTAGAATTCACATCACATCCTAAACATGCAATAGAAATAGCTAAGGATCAAGCAAAAAATTTCAACTGTGTGATTGCAGCAGGAGGGGATGGAACATCTCATGAAGTTGCTAACGGAATTTATGGAACAGATGCTTCGTTTGGAACATTAGCTTTAGGCAATGGAAACGATTATGCTAATCTACTGAAATACTCTCACGATTACCAAAAATGCTTAGATATCGTGGAAAAATGTCAAACTATCGAGTTAAATGTAGGAATAGCAAAGGCGGATGTTGAAAGATATTTTATTAACATTTCCGAACTAGGTTTTAGCTCTACTATTGCAAGGGCGATATATGAAGAGGCTAAGTGGTTAAGAGGATGGGCCAAATACTATTATGTAGCAATGAAAAAATTAGTTTACTACAAATTAGTCCCAGCAAAAATACAAGTTGATGACACTATCGAAATCTCAACAAATCTTCTAGCATGTGGAGTGGGATTAGGATGTACTTTTGGTGGAGGATTTAAAGTTCTTCCAGGAAACAAACCCTACTATGACGATTTTGCAGTATGTGTAATTGGTGATATACCAAAATTGAAGCAATTCGCGATGGTGAATCATGTAAAGCGCGGAACTCACATTGATAAAAAGGGTGTACATGTCCTTCGTGGTAAAAATGTAAAAGTTGACATTGAACGTCAATTACCTGTTGAAGCTGAAGGAGAAGTTTTTTCAGAAAAAGC
>JAUVXQ010000136.1 GCA_030603505.1 Candidatus Heimdallarchaeota archaeon
CTGTATCCTATACAGGAATTGACGAAGAAATCATGGCAACTAGAGAAAATGTTTCAATCGTTGAAGTTACAGACATGGGACGCTATTCTTTGAAAGGTAAATATGCATCCAAACTTTTGGAACTTCTAACCCCTCGAGATATTGCTGCCATGTCTGACATGAAATGTGGTTACACTTATTATCTTAATGAAAACGGTGGTTATCGTGATGATACAATTATTGGTAAAAAGAACGCAGAAGACTTTTTCAATGTCTGTAATGCAGGCTCTCAAACTACAAAAGTTTTAGCTTGGATAGGTCAGTTTGTTGAAATCTTTAAAGAGATGACTGGTGAACCTCTTGAATTCAAAGATTGGACTCTAGAAACCACTATGTTCGCTGTTCAAGGACCCAATTATAAAGTCATTCTAGATAATTTAGGTGTTCCTGATACTGGTAGATGGAGGATGGTTGAAGCTGAAGTAGAGGGTTGCAAATGCTTATTCACGGGAACAGGCTACACAGGTGAGAATGGTTTTGAGGTAGTAATCTTTGATTCTGATCTTGCAAACCCTGAAAAAGGTATTAAAGTTTGGAACGCTATTCTTGAAGCAGGTAAGGAAGTCAGCATTGCTCTTTGTGGTCTTGGTGCTCGTGATATTCTACGTTTAGAAGCTGGTTTACCTTTATATGGTGAGGACATTCATGAGGATGTTAATCCCTTCGAAGCTGCCTTTGCGTTTCCAGCATTCTGTAAAATTGATAAGGAACCATTTTTCTTTGGTAAAGCCGCCGTAACAAAAGCTAAACAAGAAGGCGTCAAAATTATTCATGTATGTATTAAGCTCAAAGAAAAGGGTATCCCACGAGCTGGATACGACATACTGAATAAAAACGGTGAAAAAATCGGACATATGGTTAATGGTGGACGTTCCCCCACAATAGGAAATATTGGTATCGGTATGGGGTTCGTAGATATTGAATACTCCAAACCAAATACAGAGGTTTTAATCCAAATACGTAAGAAACAAATTCTAGCTGAAGTAATACAAATGCCCTTTTATGACATGAAAAAGTGGGGATGGAAGAGAGAAGCCTAAGTTCTCCTCAATTTCCTCTTTATTTTTTATTTTTATCATCAATGCTCATTGTTCACTACTCAAATTCGAACTCGGCTATTTCTCCACCTACTATATGATAATGCATGTTGATACGTTCAGCTTCAGGGATTTTTTCGCTGTTCATTTCCTTTTCAATTTTCTCTTTCAACTTATCAAATTCAACTTGAAAAATTGCCAATAATTTTAGGATTTCAAAAGTATGTCTAGGTTTAGATATTTTCATAACAAGAGGGAAGTTGGCTAAACTTCCTAGTGGATAATTTGGATTCTTGGGTTTAGCCCCACGCATAAATGCCTTTTCAGCATTATCTAAATTATTAAGCATAATATTTTCAAGAATACGATTATAAGCAAAACTTCTTTTCTCTTTCTCACATTGCTGTCCCAAGTCAGGATGATTTGCAAGCATTTCCATATAAATCCTTGAGATCTCCTTATCAGACTGTTCTAATAGTTTATCAATAGCAGCTATCATCTTATCTTCCACATCCTCCTTAGAGGGTTCTCCAAAATGCTGACTTGCTAACGGAGAAAGACAATAATAGATACCTTTGTGTGAATCTGTCATTTCGACATCGATTTCTAGTAAGGATGGAGGTTTTTTCATTTCTTTTATATGATGGTAGATTGTAGCATCGTTCCTGCCCAAAAGCTTAGCCAATTTCTTTATATTTGCTGAACCAAAATTGTTGATAGCCATTATTATAGCGTATCTTGTCTCAATACTGTATGTTTCATCTATCTTTTTGCGAATAACTGGGTCCTTCAATGCTTCTTTTAATTTCTTGTAGTCTACTTTAATCTTCTCTTGTTTATTCATCCCACTATCTCCTGTTTTAGGTTTTAATTATAGAAAATAAAGCTTTCAGATATATAAATTTAACCATCAAAACATTTTGATTATCAAAACGTTTATAAATAAGTTGAAGTGAATAAGATTTGATGATTAAATTATTATCATAGCCAAATCAGTATTGGTGAAAAATCAAAGGTGAAACATATGAATACACTGACAAGTACGAAAATAATTGTAGAAAATGAAGAATTAGAATTCAGGGAATGGAACTTTGAGAAGGATCACGAAAATGTATCAGCCCTACTTGAAATAGTTTTTGAGAAAGAACTGGAATCAAAAGGTCTTAATGTTAAAAATATCTTCAATGAATATAAATCGATGCTCCCTTTCCTCAAATTCTTGGGTATATTCAACAAGAATTTCAAGCACTGTTTGGATGGCTATGTTATTGAAAATGAGGAGGGTAACATTATTTCTTCTGTTAATGTTGGTTATGCTATGGGAAATCAATATGAAGTGGCGATGGTTGCTACTCATCCAGACTATAGAAGAAGAGGTTTAGCTAGGAAATTGGTTACAAAGGCAGTTAATCATGCTAAAAATCTTGGTGCTAAGGTGTGCATTCTTGAAGTTTTGGATATAAATGAACCAGCTTATAAATTGTATCGAAGTTTAGATTTTGTTCACTATGATAGTATCACTAGACAAAAATTAGATCACGAAAAATTAGCAACAATTAATTCAATTGAAATTCCTGACGGATATCACTTAAAAGAGATGAAGCGTAATAAGAAAACCAATCAAGCTAGGTTTGATTTAGATAAAAGAGTTACACCTGAAGAAGTGCAAAGGTTTAAACCTATTGAGAGGAGTACATATCACAGGTCACTTATAATAAAAATAATTCGACCTATAGCTAAATTAGTTCTTAGAATCAAACCCAGTAGCTGGACCATTCACTATGACAATAAACTGGTGGGAACAATTTACGTTAATGTTAGTCGTAAAGAAGGAACTCCGCATAGAGTAGAGTTGATGATCGACCCTGAACATACTGAAAGATTAGCTGAATCTATGTTAACTTATGCTTTAGAGCTCATTGAAAAGAATTTGACAACTGAACAAAATATTATAGTTGAGTTTCGAATTTCTGAAGAAAATCAGATAGCAGCTTGCAAAAAATATGGTTTTGTTGAAGTCGAAACAATGCATCTACTAGGTTTAAAATTCGAATAGATACAATTTAAAATGATAAATTATCTTCTCTTTCCTCTTCTCTTTCTTCTTCTCTTTCTTCTTTCTTTCGCAGATATTCGTTTGGATCTTCCCAGACAGGTATTTTTCCTTTATTTATATGCTCATTTAAGAATATAGTAGCTGCTGTATCTAGGTCTAATTCTCCGCCTTTCTTTCTTTTATTCCTTTTTTCAGCAAATTTTTCTACAAACTCTACTGGTGTTTCATAATCAATACCATAGATTTCTTTTATAGCATTAGGTTTAATCGTATCTATCCGATTCACTAGTGCCCATGAAGCTTTTAAAGTATCTGGGAGTTGTTCAGGCCTAATAGTTCCTAGTAGTAGTTTATCTGTAAGTGAAAGATATGAAGGGAGAACTCCAGGTGTATCGAATATACGTAGACGAGTTGTAATTCTCAATACTTGTAATGCTTTTGTGAACCCAGGTATTGGAGCTACAGGAGCACTAGAGCGCCCTTTTAATATATTTATCAATGAACTCTTTCCAGTGTTAGGTAATCCAATAAAACATGATGTAATATAGAAAATCTCTCCTTTAACTGATCTGATTATCGCTTTTTTTAGTACATTAGTGCTAAGCCTTTCTCTTGCAGAGGTTGCAATAATTGATATTCCTTCGTCCATAAAGATTTTTTTCCACTTGTTTACCACCGGCCTTGGCACTAAATCTACTTTATTCATTGCAATGAGTAAAGTTTTATCTTTTGCTCTTTTCACCATGTTTTCATATTTCTTTGCACGAGAAAGGCTAGGAAAACGACCATCGATTACTTCGACTACTACATCACTTCCCCTAATCATCTTTCGTACCATTGCTGGATAGTCTTTCTTTTTACCCATTAGTTTCACTGTCTTTTTGAACCTAAATTTCTCGTGGAGGGCCAACAT
>JAUVXQ010000142.1 GCA_030603505.1 Candidatus Heimdallarchaeota archaeon
AAAATTATTACTGCAAAAGCCACAATTCTAGTTCCTGCAATCCCTAAAGTTAACTCTATTTTTGACATTTTGAGCAGAAAAATGTACTCCTGCCATTTTGAATTAGTTTAGTAATTTTATTACTGCATTTTTCGCATAAACTTCCTTCTCTTCCATATACTTGATGCCAATTCTGTGCTTTACCTTCTTGACCATCAGGAGTTCTGAATGATTGAAATGTACTTCCCATGCTTTTTAGAGCTTTATGTAGTGTTTTTGAAATGCAAATACCAAGGAATTCTCTCTCATTTTCTGAAAGTTCTTTAACAAGTCTCATTGGCTTGATTTCTGCTAAAGCTAGCGATTCAGATTTGTATATGTTTCCCATTCCTGCAACAAGTTTTTGGTCTAGTAGTACAGCACCTATTTCTCTTTCAGCATAATTTTTTTTGTTTAGTTTTTCAAGGAATTCTTCGATTGGAAATTTTTTAGCTAAACCATCAATTCCCATCTTTTTTATAGGTCTATATTCTGATACGGAATTATAATTATTGAAGACTCTGAATTGACCGAAATTCCTGGTATCATCAAACACTGCATGTGGTAAATTTTCCATAGTTAGCAATACTTTAGCGTGAGATGGTAATTCCTGTTTATCTCTTCTTAGTAAGATCCATTTACCAGACATCCCTAGATGATTCAAGATAACCTTTTCTCTTTCAAAAACCCAAATAAGAAACTTGCCTTTTCTTTCAATTTTGATTAGTTTTTGTCCTTTAAAACCATTAACTTCTTGCTGTTTATCTCTGTATTTCTGATATTTTTGTGAATTTTTTGTAAATTTGATAGATACAATTCTCTTTCCAGTTAATGGAGATAATGCGAGTCTTGTACATTCAACTTCTGGACCTTCTGGCATCTATTTCATTAGCTCCATGATATTTCGTTGTATATTAATCCTATTTTCTTCAGTTAAATTAAAAATTCTGGTATCGGAACGGGATTTTATTCGTGCAGTGAAATCATTATCTCTCATCATGATTGTACCAAGCACCTTTTTCTGTTTTAGGCAATACAATACGAATTCTTTGAAAGAATCTGAATACAACTCCATTTTTCCTATTTCATCTAGAACTATTAGGTCATAATTCGCCCCAGATTCAATTTTTGCTTTTAAGTAATCAACAACAAAATCCACATTTTCCACATAAACGTTATATGATCCTACTCGATATTTACTAGGTTTTCCTTTTTTTGATGCTAATGGCTTTACAATTCCTGATAGTGTTTCTATGTTAAATCCAATTCTGTAACCTTTTTCTCTGATCTCTTTTGTTATAAAACCAATAGCTGATTTATTTGACTCAGCCAAAATCCTAGCAATAATTGTAGTTTTACCAATTCTTGGTTGACCGGTCACTAAAACATTAATCATAGAATGAACTACCCCCACTTAAAGGACTGGGACTTCTACTATGTTTGGTTAAATCCACCACATTGTCATTATCTGTGTTCTTACCATTATTTTCAAAGCTAAATAAAGTATTATTTTGTTGTAATATGATAACTGGAGTTTAATGAATAAAAACTGTTAGCCATCAAAGGATATTCTTATAAATCTGACTTCTCATATATCGCAGTAAGCTGTAATGAGTTAACTATCTTATGTAGAGTGTGTTATTTATGTCACGAGATTTTGCTAGTGGTGTTCGTGATAAACGAATAGACTTAAGTGGAAAATCTATTGTTCGTTTAGAATCTCATGGAAGACGATTTGAATTACTTGTAAATCCCGAACCTGCTTGGCTCTTTATTCAAGGAGAAGAAGTTGAAGTTGATGATATTTTTGAAACTTATGACGTTTATGAAAATATATCAAGAGGGCAGAAAGCTACATATGATGATATTGTAGTTGTTTTTGGTGAAGGATTCAATGAACGCGAGATAGCTGCTAAAATCCTGAAAGCGGGTAAATTACAGCTGACTCAAAATCAAAGGGATGAAATACAAAAGGAAAAAAGAAGGGAAATTGTTGAATTTATTCATATCCATTGTATTAACCCTCGTGAAAATACACCAATTCCTAAGGATAGAATTGAAAATACAATCCTTGAATTGGGGGTAAACATTCACTACAAAGAAGATGTAAAAAGTCAAGCACTAGAAATAATTAATCTTCTAAAACCAATTATGCCAATCAGACTTGAAGCTGTAAAGTTAGCTATCAAAGTCCCACCCAGTTATGCTGGTTCTTTATACGGATTTTTCCATGGGGCTGGTGAATTGCAACAAGAGGAATGGTTATCAGATGGTTCTTTAGCTATAATTATTCAAATTCCATCTGGAACACAAGCAGATTTCTTAGAACAGATAACCTCTAGAACAAAAGGAAAGGCACAAGTCAAAGTATTAGAAAGATTGGCAGAATAAACATAATAACGGTGAAAAACATGTCTAAAACATTAATAGAAAACCACGATATAGTTGTACCTGGCGTACTTTTGGCTGAAGGTAGTTACAAATATGGTGATGGGATCATAAAAAAAGGAGACAACTACTTTGCCACAGTTGTTGGACTATTTCTAGATAAAGGCGAGTTTATACAAGTAAAAGCGCTTAAAGCTAAATATGTCCCTAGACCTGGAGATTTAGTAATAGGTAAAGTTGTTGAGATTAGTCTTACATCTTGGATAGTCGATATTGCATGTCCATTTATAGCAATACTAAATGTTAATAATGCAATAGAAAAAAGATTTGATTCAGTTAAAGATGATGTTAGGAAAATCTTTGATATAGGAGATATCATCTTAACAAAAATTTTTGCTTTCGATAGAACAAGGGATCCGTCACTTGTAACAAACGAAAGAGGATTAGGGAAACTTAGGGGTGGAAGGATAATTGAAATAGAATCAGCTCATATTCCTAGGGTAATCGGAAAGAAAGGAAGCATGATAAACATGATTAAACGTTTAACCCGAACTCAAATAATAACAGGTCAAAACGGACGAATTTGGGTACAAGGAAAGAAACCAGAGGATGAACTGCGAGCTATTGAAGCAATAAGAAAAATTGAACGTGAAGCTTTCACACAAAATCTAACAAACAGAATACAAAATTTCTTGTCTGAAAAACAAAGTTAAAAAATAATGGTGATATTATGGCAGGCGATGGTACTGAAATTTTAATAGATGAAAAAGGCAAAAGGACAGATGGTCGAAACTTAGATCAAATGCGTCCTACAAGCATAAAAGTTGGTATTTTAAAAAATGCCGATGGATCAGCTGAAATACGAATGGGAAATAATATAATAATTGCGGCAGTTTATGGTCCACGAGAATTACATCCAAAACATCGAGCTCTACCAGATAGAGCTTTAATACAATGTTTTTATCGGATGTCAACTTTTTCTGTCAGTGATAGAAAAAGCCCAGCTCCTTCAAGAAGAGAACGTGAAATATCTACAATAATAGCTAATGCCCTTAACTCTGTGGCATTTGTAGAAGCTTATCCTCGAACAACTATCGATGTTTACCTCCAAGTATTGCAAGCAGATGGTGGAACACGTTGTGCAAGTTTAACAGCAGCTTCAATTGCGCTTGCAGATGCAGGTATTCCAATGAAAGGATTAATTGCAGGAGTAGCTGGTGGTTTAGTAAATGATACTGCTGTTTTGGATTTGAATAACATTGAAGATCAAAAAGGTTCTGGAGATGTCCCAGTCGGATATTCTCCTACATTAGACGAAATATCTTTATTGCAACTTGATGGAGTATTTACTATTGAACAATTTGAAAAAACCTTGAAATTATCTATAAAAGGTTGTACTGATATTTATCAGATACAAAAA
>JAUVXQ010000157.1 GCA_030603505.1 Candidatus Heimdallarchaeota archaeon
TTTCTTACTGCTGCAGGATTAGAGAAAGTGGAATATTAACTATTTCTTTGTTTTTCTTGTTAGTTACCAATCTCTTCTGATTTTTCTTCTTGCTCACCAACTGTTTCAACTTCTTCTGCAATTTGATAGTCTGTATCAATTAGATAATCCCCATGAAGGTTGAATGGTAAATATACAAGTTCTTCATATCCCTCTTTCTTAGCAAGTTTGCTAATTTCTGGGATGAAAATTGAATAGGGATCATTAAACTTTGGAGAAAGCAATCTGTTCATATCAAATTGAGCAATCTCTCCATCAAGTGCCAGGAAAAGATTTGTTAGGTATATTTCTATTTCAGTTGATAGTTTTTGAGGAAAAATAAGTAACATTTTTTCTTGAATTTCTCTCATTGTCTGTTTAAATTCTTCTATAGTAATTTGACCTACGAACAAGCTTAACAGATATCCTATAAGGGCATAAGAAAAAGATTTTCTTGCTTCGTATTTAGCATATTCAGAGAGTAAAATCAAATTATTGGAATGCTTTGCAATATTGTCAAAGTTGTTATTATTAATTTCTAAAGTCAATTTAAGCATTGTATGCAGACCATTGACTCTTGGATATCTTTTCATCGCATCATCTGCGAAGAATGAAGAGTACTCACTTTCAACACGTTTTAAAGGTTCTGTAATCTTCCCCTTTACAGCTAATACTCCTGAATAGAAAACGAGTTCCTCCAACATCAATGCTATCCCATCAGCTATTCTACTATCCAGGAATTTGGGATCTTTCATCATAGGCTTGTATTTTTCTAGATACTTGAAAAGTTCAGGCATAACGGTTTTATTCAATAGGTTATACTCTGACATGTTATCTTCTCGTATCACTCTGAACATTGTATACATTGCTTGAACATATACTTTTGTGATTTGTATCTCTTTTATTGTCTCTTTAATTGTTGGATCGTTTAAAGGATCGTCATTAATATCAAAGAAACCTTTTTTCACATGTTCTTTAAAGTCTGAAATATAAAACTGAACTTGTTCTAGAATTCTTTCTATCATGTTAAAATATTCATCTTCATTGTAAATATTGAAAAACTCTTTATTTACCTCTACTTTGAGGGAATCGTCAAAAAAGAACCTAGCTAATTCCATCAAATATGTTAAAATGTAATCAATACCTATGAAACTAGCATAATAAACAGAATAGTTAGGTTTGGGTTCCTTGCGATATTTCTTATCTAGTTCAATATTTTTTTGGACATTCCAGAAGTGGTCAACATATCGAAGATATTGTTCACTGGCTTTCAAAGCTTCAGTTAACCAATGCTCTAAATCACTTTTATAAATGAAATGCAGAGAATCACAAAGAGTGAAAAAGAAAGTATATGCAGAATTGAGGTAGTTAAGGATTAATTTACGTCTTTTTGAAAACTCTGGATGATCCCAATCAACCATGAGGTTTTTTACGTCTAATGTTTCGATACCTATTAAAGCATTAGCGAGAGCTTGAGCTGTTCCAGCGACATGTAATTCTCCACCATGACCATAAGTATTAGCATACCTTGAAGCATATGAGAGTCGAAAGAGTTCTAACTCATACCATTGTAATATCAAATCCTCTTGACTCATATTATTCATAATATCATTAATTCTATTCAGGAAATTTTCAAAAAAGTTTGTAGCTTCAGTGGATTTGCGTAGATAAATAGCTTCATCAGGTATCTCGCTTTGAATGTGTTTTAAAGCATCAAGTTTCTGGGTTATTAAAATGCCTACACGAGTTTTAGAATACGTTCTCCAATTTGTGTTATCCACTATTGTTTTAATTTCGTCCATAATATCAAGGATATCTTGGAATACGTATTTATCGGACATTTAAGTGACCTTCAAGAGGTTGCTTTATTTTATACTTATTATTCTTTGAATTCTAGTGGTTTCTTTTAAACCTAATCAATAATAAATTTCCATTATTTCAAGCTTATTCTTAAGGTAATGAAATATGTTAAGATAATATCTCTAAATTAAACCAAAAATTCAACAATAATATTCTCGCTTAGAAAAGGAGAAAGCAAATTCAGGCAGTGGATGCTGGTTTTTTTTGATTGTATTCTATTTGAAATTTGATTATATGTTGGAGCAAAAAACTTTGGAAATCCTCAGTTATGTAGTATACACCTTCATTTATCATACTATTAAGATTTAAGGATAAAATTTCTGCTTCAAGAGTTTTAAGAAATCTCTTTATATCTCTTTTTCTAACTCTTGGAGGAACACCAACAACATAGAAGAAAGTTCCTACATCTTTGAAATAATATAGAATGTCAGCCAAGAGGATTTGATAAAGCTCTGTCCCAAGTTCTCTTGCAAAGGCTATTATAGCTGCACTGAAACCAGAAAAGAGGATCTCATCCATTCGGCTTTCTTCAAAGCTTCGATGGAATATAATTATCCCACTTTGCTCTACAATGGAAAATTGTAAAATAGGTGTGATAGGTTTCAGTCTTCTAGTTCGTGTAGATGCAAATTTTTCTTTTCTACTCATTGCAAGATAATCTCCAAGTAACCACTAACATTCTAATCTGCAATACACAATAATAAGCGTTTTCATAAGAGTACCAATTTAAATAGTGTGTAGATAAGTCGTAGCACATACACGACTTAGAAGTTAACAATAAGTTTTACCACCATGCCTTGAAACTTCTGTAAGAGTTAATAGTTGAGAGATGTTTTTTGAGTTTATAGAGTTCCCTTGTAAGATAAGTCGAAAGTGGGTATGAATAATATGTTTGGGGATCTTTAATTCGGTGATCAAACCGTCTAGTTAATAACTTTAACTTTTTAATTATTAGACGATAACATCTAGAAATATCTTTTTTAATAAATTTGGAATGTTTAGATACTTCATCTAAAGTTCTAGGAACCCTTCTAATTCTGGTACTAGCATATAAAAC
>JAUVXQ010000130.1 GCA_030603505.1 Candidatus Heimdallarchaeota archaeon
GGTGGGTTATTTTTATCAGCTTTAAACAAAACATCTTTCATTGTTACACGATGAGTTTTTTCACCATACATTTCTCAAATCACTAATAAGCGATAAAAATAGCGAATTAAAAATATTGTTGGAAAATGTAAGTAACTTCTATCATAATGTAGCTAGAAAAAAAAATGATTAATTCTAGAGGTTTTTTATTAATGTTCATTACTATTCCAAGTAAGCCCCTTGCAATATAGCTTCTGTTGTTAGAGTTGTGACTTTTTGACTAGCCCATTTCTCAATAAGTTCTCTAGTTGAGTTTTCATCGATTCCTTCTATGGCATCAATAACCAGAAACAATTCGTACTTCTTCTTTTTCAATAATCCTTCTATTGAGTGTCTTAAACTAAGATCTGCTACTACACCATATATTACGATTTTTTTCGGTTTTATTAAATCCAGAAATACATCTATATTTGGATTTGAAAATACATCAAATTTTGTCTTTCTAAAGATTATAGGACCCTTATTTTCGATTACTTCTGTAACTTTTTCTTCAGGAAAAGAAATGGGATCAACCCATTGTGTCATTTCAGAACGTGTTTCCATTATTTTCTCAGATCCAGGTTCATTCATTAAACAATGTGGTGGAAAAGTTTCTTTATAATCTGGATTTTCTTCATCTATTTCAGGATCTGTTATTGAGTGATAAATAATAGATCCTAGTATTCTTATGCCGTTTAAATGGGCATATTGTGTTAGAGTACTCAGATTTTCTTTAATATTTTCAGCATCTTGAACATATAATTTACCATCAGGATTAATAAGATCTTTCTGAGTATCGTTATCCCAAAAAATTACTTTGGATGACATATCTATCACATAATAATTGAAGGAACTACTTATTAAAAATATCGCTCAATATAATGATTTTCTATGCCCAGTAACATTAAAAGGTTCTCAAATTTGGAATAAACATTTTTAGATAATCTTTAGTTATAGAACCTTCTCTCAAAATTCTCGGCGGATCTGTAGTTAAATCTACTATTGTTGATGCGATTCCAATCTTACTTTCCCCACCGTTAAGAATCATAGGTATTATCTTATCAAAATTATCTTGCACTTGTTTTGCAGATGTGGGGCTATACTCATTATAGATATTCGCACTAGGAGCTACAATAGGTGTTTCCAAGAGCTCCAGAAGCTTCAAAGCTATTCTATTAGCTGGAATCCTGATTCCAACCGTTTTTTTTCCAGCTGTAACTATGTTGGGTATTATCTCTTTTTTTTCAAGAACTAACGTTAAAGGACCAGGCCACATATCTCTTGCTAATGTTTCAACTAGATCTGTTTTCATAGCTATAACATCAGAAAGTTTGTCAATAGAAGCTATCTGTATCGTTAAAGGAATATCTTTCGGTCGTCTTTTAATTTCAAATAGTTTATCTACTGCTCTTTCATTAAACGCATCAGCTGCTAAACCATATACTGTCTCTGTAGGAAAACCTATAATTTCTCCTTTTTTAATCAAATTAACAGCTGATCCAATTTTTTCCTCTTCTGGAATATCTGGATTAATGCTAACTATCTCAGTTTCCACAATATTAAATTAGAACTTATAGACTTATAACATTTGTTAAAAAAAATCATTAAAATTGAGAAATATAGAAAAACAAAACCCTATATTTTTTTAGACATAGTATTAGACAAGGCTTTCTTCCTCTTCTGGTCTATGTCGGAGAGTGTAAACAAATATAAACACTGAAAGAGCTGTTAAAGATGCAATTGAAACTAAGAAAAGTAAGGTACCTAAGAATGCACTTGCCATTATTGTCATTTAATGTGTATTTCAAGCTATATTAAAATTTTCTGGATTTAGGGATTTAGTTTATTTAGACATATGCTTTTTGTTATTTCAAGTAATTCATCTACTTCTTGAGCTATAATATAGGCTATCGCTTCATATCCAGGACCACTAATATCTAAAATAACCTTTATTTGAGAAAAATTCTCATGTGTTCTTAAATTTCCTAAAGTTTCATTCCATTGTGTATCTAGTGATGCAGTTTCAATAAAAGGTATATTGAAATTTTCTAGTTTCATTTTTAGCTCTGTTCTGTTCTTTATAGAAAAAATCCATCTGATTTGAGGATTGATATTATGTAAATAGATTAACATTGATGACATCGTTTTAGAGGAACCAAATTCTGGGTAACTAATTGTTTTTAAGGCATCTTTGACCCTGATGATCCTACCGGGAAAGCTTGCAACATCATCAAGATTTTCAGTTTTTTTCCTACATGTTGCTAGTTGCGCACCAATTTCAGGAATCCACTCAGCGATGAAATTTACTCTTTTAATCATCTCTAGCGCATCTTCTAACGACTGTAGTACTTTTTCATTTTCTGATTGAGATAAACTTTCAATATCGCCTCTACATATTGTGCAATGCTGTATATCTGCAATTTCAGACAAAGTGGATTTATGTATTGAACAGATGACACTATCCATTCGTAGATTTTTGCATCTAGTACAAACAGTTCTCATTGTTGTTTCAAGAGCTGTTCCTTTTACAAATTCATCAGTGATTTTACTAGCTAATTGATCTAAAATCCCTGCTATAACGCTATCATCAGTTTTATCTATTGATTTATGGAGATATGAGGTTACAACCGGTTGTTTGACTCCAAGATATGAAGCAATTTTCGTCTGAGAATATCCTTTCTTTCTCATTTTTTGTGCAATTCTTATCCTTAAATCTGGAAGAAAAGTATTTGCCACATATTCACAAGGAAATCTCATTTAATATCACTTTATCATTTTATAGGGGACATATACAATTAGGACGCAAATCTTTATGAATGTTGTGCAAGATAAAACTTTGATGTTTATGAAAAAAGCGAATATAACAGGTATTTTATTGTGTTTATTCTTAGTTCCTTTATTATATAACACTCCTATAAATCATGTAGTTTCTGCTGCAACTGATTATCAGTTAACAATTTACACCTATCAATCCTTGTTAAATGAACCTGTTCCTTATGACTTAATCGGTGCTTTCTCAAATTATAGTGGGATTCCAAAAGAAGAGATTCAGCTGTTACGATTGGATGATTCTAATACAATTTTATCGAGAGCTATATTAGAAAAAGACAATCCTACTGCGGATGTTCTCATTGGTCTTGATAATATACTTATCTTCAAAGCTATAAACGAAAGCATCTTAGAACCTTATCATTCTCCAGTTCTTTCCAATATCTCTTCCAGTTTAATCGAGAATCTTGATCCAAATCATTATTTACTCCCGTATGACTATGGTGTTATAGCTTTGTGGGTTGATACTCATCGATTAAATATTTCAACAGTTCCTGAATTAGATTCTCTCACATTAGAAGATATTCTAGATTTGGATCTAGACAAGAAGATGGTAGTTGAAAATCCAATTTTTAGTTCGCCAGGTCTTGGATTCCTTCTTTGGACAATAGCTGTCTTAGGAGATTCTAGCTTGGATATTAGTGGTTTATTAGAATCTGATTGGAGAGATTGGTGGGAAGAAGCTAATAAAGATTTAAGAATTGCTTCTAGTTGGAGTGAAGCTTTTGATATTTGGTATTCTGAAGAAGCAGACAGACCAATTATGATATCCTATGGAACAAGTCCTGCATATAGTGCATGCCTTTACGATGACTATTCAGCTGTTGCTTATTTAACTCACGAAAATAGTTTAGATAATGCTTGGTTACAAATAGAAGGCTTAGGATTGGTAAATGGTGCACCTAATGAAGAAAATGCTAAGATGTTTATTGATTGGTTCTTAAGTAAGGAACTACAAGATCAAATAGCTACTCATAATTGGATGTACCCAGCAAATCAATATGCGGAGGTTCCTGAATGTTTCGCTAATTCCGCTATTAATCCTGATACAGTCGATATACTCAACAATCTAATACCTTTAGAAACTTTAGAGACTAATCTAGACTTTTGGCTTGATGAATGGGAAGAAATCTTTGCTGGTGAAATACCCTTTCCAGGACTGGTTATAACGTTTTCAGCTTTGTTTGTAACTGCATTCATTTATCTCAGAAAGAAGAAACAACGATAAACAAACGTTAAGTAAGGTGATGACATTTCATTCATTTAACCTTAATAAGAGAATAGGAACTAAGGATGAGTTACTAAACAAAATAATCATTGCTACAGCTTCTTTGGTTATTGTTCTATTCTTTCTGTTTTTCTTCTATGTACCTTTAACAAAAATATTAAAATTTTCT
>JAUVXQ010000049.1 GCA_030603505.1 Candidatus Heimdallarchaeota archaeon
CATGCAATTATAGGACAAGTCAACACAACTTTGCAGTTCAACAATCTGTATCTGAGATTGAAATCGATGAATCTATCAGTAGTAGGATCAATAGATACAATAATTGCAATTAACCCATCAATAGATATCAACTATGAAATAGTAGGAGATACAGGATTATTTGCACCAATAACTTTCCCAGTTTTGAATGATGTGCTATTCCCAGTTGCATTCAAACATGAGAGTTTAGTAACTTCAAGCTTTGTAGATGCTGTGGATCCAGTGATATCATCAGTAAGTGATTCGCATGTATCAGGAAATACATACAAAGTACAAGCTACAGTAACTGATAACAGAGCAATATGGGATGTAACTGCTGAAGTAGAATATGCAGATCTATCAACACAACAATTTATTCTAGATCACGTTTCTGGAGATTTGTATGAGTTTACCTTCACAATACCTGATGGAGAAAGTGTTGATGTGACTATATTCACTAGGGATGTAGCTGGAAGACCAGAAGCACATTTACTGACAGTGTTTAACCCAATAGAAGTACCTGAATTTGTAGAAAATCTCTGGTTTGCTTCCATACTAATACTTCCATTAGCGATAATACCTATAATTTGGAAGAAAAAACGAAAGAAGATTTAGACATCTTCTTTATTATCTTTTTTTTTATATACAAAAAATTAATATTTTAGCAACCATTGATTTCATCTGTCATTATTTTAAACTATTTTGAAGAAATGGAGATTAGAATCAACTTTTTTCTTTCTATTTAATTTCTCAAAATATAAAAAGCAGAAAAAGAAACTTGTTATTGTTCTGAAGCTGGTTTTCCTTTCATTCCCCAATGTGTTTTTGGATAATCTTGAACAAGAACCCTAACAGATTCAGGTTTAGAACCCATTTTCACAAAAACGTCTGTTATTCCTTCGATAATTTCTTTAATTTGCTCTTCTGTTCTACCTTCCCATAAATCTACGTGCACTATTGGCATTTAATCACCTATTATTTAATTGTGATAAGAACTATAGAGCATAATTTAAATATTTTCATTTGCATTCAAATTAAGTTATTAATAAAAAATACTTTTTCTTGCCTTATGCAAATGTTTTAAGGTTCAATTATCACTTATGATACCTAAGATAATGTCTTTCAATATTTGGTTGAAGACAAGGGAAAGATTCTCTATGTTGGAAATCAATTTCCACTATGAAAAATTGTTTCTTAAAATAGAGAAAAATCTTGACAAACCTTTTAAAATCTAAATTCAATCTTATTGAGAGTTATTGGAGTTGCATTTATGGTTCGAACAACAGCAAGTTTAATTAAATATGGCATCGATAAACAAATGGCAAAGCAAAAGGCAAAAAGGGAAGCTGTTAGTAGGATCCCAATAATAACTATCAATCTTCGTAATGAAGTTAAACATTTACAAAGATTTGATTTTAATGATAAAAACTATCGTTTCCTATTTATTGATAGATGGTTTAATGAATCCCAAGTCCTTAGAAACTTAAATAAAGATTCTATCTCAAAACTTAGCTGGTATGACCTTTCTCTTTTTAGCCTTTCAGTTTTACCTATCACTACCAAGGAATTTGGTGGTGGAATATATCTCCGTTTTCTAACAATTGCAAGAAACATTCCCGATCCTTTAAGATTTAGAATCTATACAAAACAAGATGACGAAATTGTTATGCCCTCATCTATGAATTTTGTGAGTAAAGCACATCTAGTCATTGCTCCAAATACAGTAATGATTAATGATTTGAGATTATCATTAGGTATTCATAATAAGAACTTCTTCACTATGTTGTTTAAATTGGAAGAAAATATCCTTAATATGAGAATTAAAATTGTATATGATGGAGGAGGAATTTCGGTTAAAAACTATGAAGAAATGAAAGCTAACAGATTTTATAATATGGTAGATCTCCCTTATATCTCGCCAGAAGGATCACAAAGCTTAATTTATGCAATACAGTCTAGAAATAAAACAAAAGGCATGAAAACAAAGGAAGCAGAAAAATTAAAACTTGATAAGCTAACTGAAGGGAAAATAAATCAAGAATGGGTAACAGATTACATTGAAATTGCAAAGGGAAGGGTTGAGAAAGAGAAAAAATTTTGTCCTCAATGTGGAAAAAAATTCAGGTATGAAGGACTATTTTGTCCTCAATGTGGAAAAAAATACAAGAATGGACACATTAAACCAAGAAAAGAGGGAGAGCTAGAAGAAGTAGAAGTAGAGGTCATGTCCGAACCTGTATCAGACCAATACCAATTCCAAATAGTAGAAGAAGTAGAAGTAAAAAAAGTAGAAGAAGTAGAAGTAAAAGAAGTAAAAGAAGTAAAAGAAGAAGAAGTAGAAGAGGAACCAGCTAAACTAGGTAAAGCAAAAACAATTTTTTATTTCTGCGAACAATGTAACGAGGATTATATCAATAAGGTTAAAATTTGTCCTAATTGTGGAAATAAAGTGAAAAAAATAAAAAGAATGTTAGAGGAAGTATAATAACGACAGAAAACTGGATTCCATAGGGGATATCAAACCAGAAGAAAGAATAGAATTTTTGGAACAATTAGGAGATTATGTAAGAAGCTTTTAAATTAAATGTGAATCAAAAGATATTCAGATGATGTTTAACACAGAATTAATAGAGCAGATTAGAGCTGCTTTTCCTAGAGCAGTTACTGATTTTAATGGACGGAAACGTGCTTTCTTTGATAATGGTACAGCAACACTTGTTGTTGATAAAGCAGCAAAAGCTGAAACTGAAGCCCGTATAAACTGGAGTGCTAATGTAGGAGGTATCTTTGACGAATCCAAACAAGCAAATGATACTATCCTTTCAGGAAGACATGCGGTAGCAGATTTCTTAAATGCTCCAGACCAAACAACCATTGTTTCTGGAGAATCTGCAACTTCTTTGCTCTTTAATTTAAGCTATGCTTTGGGTAAAGAACTCACAGGTAGTGAAAATGTTGTCACAACAGATTATGAGCACTATACTAACGTGGATCCTTGGGAAGAACTGAGCAAGCGAGGAAAAATCCAACAAGTTCGATTTGCCAAACTGAATATGGAAGAAGGCACACTTGATATGAATCATCTACAAGAATTGATAGATACCAAAACCAAGATTGTGGCTATTACAGCAGCATCAAACATGTTAGGGACAAAAAGTCCACTAGAAGAAATTGGAAAACTAGCTCGTGAAGTTGATGCATACTTCGTAGTTGATGCAGTACATCATATTCCTCATGGTCCAACAGATGTTCAAGCTTTAGATTGCGATTTTCTGGTTTTTTCAGGATACAAACTCTTCACTTCTCACGGAAGCTTCCTTTATGGCAAGAAAGAACATCTAGAAGCTCTTCAACCCTATAAAGTAAGAACAGCTCCAAGTACTCCTCCAGGGAAATTTGAGTGGGGAACCAGGAATCAAGCAACATTCGCGGCTATCGGTGGAGTTATTGATCATTTTCTTAGTCTTTCTAATGAGGTTCAATCCAATTACAAAGGTAAATTCTCAGATTATAATGGTAATAAGCGCGCATTGAAAATTGCAATGGATGCAATAGAGCAATACGAAACAGGATTCTCCAAAGCTATCCTTAATGGATTTGATGACATCCCTGGTTTGCTAGATATGCCAAAAATAACAGTATATGGGTTAACTGACCTTAATCGATTGGATGAAAGAGACCCAACTTTTTCCTTTGAAGTAGAAAATGTACCTGAAGAAGAAGTAGTTAATCGCTTATGGAAGGAGGGAGGAATAGCTGCTCGTTCAGGTCATTATTACTCGTATGCTCAAGATATTTATAATAAACAGAAAATTATCCGAATAAGTCTAGTGCATTACAACACTTTAGATGAAATTAGTATCTTCCTAACAACCTTAAATGAGATATGCAAATCAAACTAACCCTTATTTCAAGCATGGTGAGGTACAGATATAAAGGTTAGATAGGAAGTTGAACTTGATTAGAGTTCATAAACTTAAACCAAGATATTCAGTAAGCTCTTTTAACAATTCAACAAATTCCGGATTTACACTTAACAATAATTCAATGAAAACACATCTTTTCATTTCAGAAATTCTTATCAGGCAAGATATTCCTATTAATGTCTACTATGCTCTAACTCCAGGGATATGGGAAGAAGTAGCTTTTAGAGGAGTAATTTTTACTTTACTAACAAAGCTGTATTCAGAAAGAAAAACGATTATTATCAATGGTGTTATATTCGGTTTGTTTCACCTAACCAATCTATTAATGCTTATATTTTTAAGAGAAGATCCGGAACTAATGCTGGACGTTCTTTATGGTGTTTTATTCCAAGTAATTTACGCTACTTCAATGGGTATATTCTTTGCATATATGTACTCAAAAACTAAAAGCTTGGTTCCAGTTATTATATGCCATTATCTGATAGATGCGTTTATTACTTTCCTAACAGTGGTAATTCTTTCCAATCTCATTATCCATTTAGCATTACTGACTGTACTAGGTATAGGACTCGTCCCAGCTGCTATTTGTATAGTTGTTGTGAAACTAGTAGACAAACGATGGCCAGAAAAAGAAGAAGAAAAAGAAAGAGTAGTAGAACTTACACCTTAGATTTACTAAACTTTAGAGCGTTATTTTAACTCTCTTGACTTCAGTTTTCTTTTCTTTTTCTAGTTACTCTATACCTACAAGACAGTTCATCGACTAGTGAGACATTCAAATCACAGATAAGTTATTGTAGTCTATTTCTCATTATTAATATGGAAATACTGGATGTTTTTTATCTTTAACTCTTATCTGAAATACTCTTCTACTTTTAATATCCATTTTTTGAAAATAGAATCTGCTATTAATTGTTTCAAATTTTACAATTAATTTAGGACAGATTTTTACTAATACTATTTCTGGGATTTTTGAGAATGTATCAACAAATGCTTTTGATAATTTTCTATCAAACAGTTTTAAGAAAGCCTTGTTTTCTTTATCTAATGGCTTTCCTAGAATTTCAGCTTCACCTTCATATTGTACATTTTTCAGAGTTAATACCACTCTTGGGTTTTCTTTAAACTGAAAGATATATTTGATAATGATTTTAGGTTTACCTGGCTAAACAACTATTGACATCATACTACTACATTCAAGTATTAGGGTTGGAGTTAACATGTGATGGAATACGGATTTCTAGTATAAAAATTGCTATTAGAGGAAAAAATGTGTTTACTCTATTATGTTATACCCACAATCTTTACAAAACTTTTCAGTTATTTTTACTTTCCTTCCACAATTAGAACAAAACATTGTATCTTCTTCTCTGGTGATAACTTCTTGTGATGATTTTTGTTGGAATGATTGTGGTTTTTGCCCAGGATATTGAATATACATCTGTTTAGGAGGAGGTTGAGTTTGTTGATGAGATGGATAAACAGGAACTTGTGGTGGGATTGGATCAATAATCAATTCTGCTTCGTTTGATAATTTGAATAATCCTATGATGAAAAAAAGTGATGAAACTAATAGAAGAACAAGGAAGAAAATTATCATGATAGCAGCAACTCTTATAGGTTGATAAAGAGCAATAGGAAGAAGAATATATGCAAAACATCGAAGAGCTTGCGAATAAAATAGACCTCTACTTATGGTTCCTTGATAAAGATTGTTTTTTTCTAAATCTTTAAAAGTTTTCACTTTTTGATAAAAAGCGTAAGTTAGCAGAGCAGCAGCTCCTATTGTAATAATAAAATTAGTTAGAAAATTAAAGATGGACACTATTGTAGCAATGATACTAGTTATTATTCCAGCTAGCATATAGTTCCCTGTCTTTTTCGCACTATCAGCAATCCTTATTTCACTATTTCCTAATGATGTGAATGATGATGAAAGCATAAAAAAGAAGACATAATTTACTACTATAACAACTATTTGTGCAACCCAGAGAGTTATCATCCAAAACATCATAATCAAAAAATAGAAAATGAAATCTAGCAACAGATAATATGAATAATCATCAACCATTCCAAAAAGGAAAAATATAATTACTCCATAGAAAATACAGTTAAAAATCAAGAGAATCAGCTCAGTAACAGCAAGTCTTTTTGCTGAATTACTTAACTTTCTTTTAGCTTGACTAAAAGGGCTAATCACATATGCTGGATAATACATTCTGTTCTTCTCCTTCCTATCCCAATACTTTATTGTTTATTATTATTTAAATTTATTTCATGGAAATGCTGGATGATTCTTATCTTCAACTCTCATCTGAAATACTCTTCTATTCTTAATATCCATTTTTTGAAAATAGAATCTACTTTTAATTGTTTCAAATTTAACAATTGATTTAGGACAGATTTTTACCAATACCATTTCTGGGATTTTTGAGAATGCGTCTACAAATGCTTTTGCTAATTTTCTTTCAAACAAATCTAAAAAAGCCTTGTTTTCCTTATCTGATGGTTTTCCAAGAATTTCAGCTTCACCTTCATATTGTACATTTTTCAGAGTTAATGCCACTCTTGGGTTTTCTTTAATTTGAGCTATTTTCTTATTATTATCCCAAGACCAGAAAAGGATTTCCAACCCATCATTAGCAAAAGTGACAGTTCTCGCAGTTACACGATCTTTACTTGAAGTTGCTAAAACAATCTCTCTATTTTCATCAAAGATATGGATAATTTCATCCTTAAATGTTCCAAAATCGAGTTCTTTCCTCATCTTTATTATTGATTCCTCGGTATCTAAATCCTTCTGACTCATCTGTATCTCTCTATCTTTTTTATTAGATATTTTTTATAATAGTGTTATGCAAAATATTTGAAGCTAAGTCAGTTATTTCTCTATCCCTTTTCGAATTTTCTTATATCTTTTTTTGATTGCTGACGTAACAACAGTTCAAGTACTATGGAAAGCCTTCCTAATAACTTCCTGGTTCAACGGGCTTTTTCTTTCGCTTGTTATTTTATACCTAGTTTGATAAAACATGCCCCATACCCTCGTAATTTTCTTTTCTAGTGATTCTGTAGAGGATTAAGTGCTTTTTTTGAATTTTCCGTAATAATTTCAGTTATCAATTCTTCATCTATTCCTTCTTTCACACAATAAGGAACAAATTCCTTGAAAAATCGTGCATATGGTCTCATTGGCCATTCTTCCTCATCTTCTTTAATCCAATAAGAACCAGAATCTTGTCCAAACAGTAACTGAGAGAGTAGTTTCTCTTCTTGTAGTTTCCTTATCGCTGGAGGATATTTGGTAAAATCTTCAGCTCCTCCTAAGGTATCAAATTCTAGCCAAATCCCTTTCTTCCCAAATTCTAGAATCTTTTCCATATCCATCTGCCCATCAGCATGATTATTTCTACCCATTTTTACCATATTAATGTTAGCTTTTTATAGGAAAATCTAAGAGAAGTAATGATTCCTGAATGACGAGAAGTAGAGTGAGAACAACTGTAAAAGTGAGAATTAAGAAAGAAGTGCTCACCGCGCGTAAACAGAGAAGATTAGAGCAGATTACAGGCAGAGATACAAGAACCATTCTTCATGTTCTTAAGGTCATTTACCATAATGAAAATCATCTTATCAGGGGAAAAAACAGCAAGAAAAGAGTGAATAAAACTAAACTAGATCAACTTACCTTGACAACGACCAAAAATACTAAACACACATCTCGTTCAGAAGTTAGACATGATTTGAAGAAACGCTTTCCTCGCTCCTCTCATGATGAACTACAAGAATGTAGAGAAAATGCAACAGCTATTTATCACAGCCAACAAGCACTCAACGCTTCCCCTACTAAAGATGCTTTTTCAAAGAAAATACCTCGAACACAATCAGCAAACAAGAAAAGGTTCATTCTTACTTGTTCCACTTCCAACTCCATTGCTCGATGGTGGGTAGGGATAAGAGACTCGTTAGATACGCGGAAAAATACCTCCTACAAACATGAACGATTATGGTTACCTCTCGCATGTTCCCCTTATCATGAATATAACCTCCACCAAGGAAAAATACAAGCTCTTGAAGTGCTCTACTATCCCAAGAAAAAGGAATGGTGGGTACATTTCATCTTGCTCCATGT
>JAUVXQ010000104.1 GCA_030603505.1 Candidatus Heimdallarchaeota archaeon
GATTAAAACATAAGATTTGAACAAGCCAAAAGATTTCTGTCTTTTACTCATAAACGGTTAATTCAAGAAGCACTTATTAATGTACTCAGAAATTTACAAAATAATTTCTTGATATTTGTTTAATCTAATTTAGCATCTGTAAAAACTAGTTCTGGGATTTTACATGAAAATATTATCGACATATTGATTTAAAAAAGCTCCAGAAGATGGACTGTATTAGCTTTCTATGACGATATAGGTTGTTATCCTAATAGTGAGCTAGCAACTTTTATTGTGAAAATAAAGTGATATTGATCTGTACTTGGAATTATGATGAATAAAAGAATAAAAAGAAAAACAAGATAAAGATTAGAACTAGTCTTCTTCAATTTCTAGAGTTTCAACCTGGAAACCAGGTAATTTATCTTTAAACTCATTTATGTATTCTAACTCACCAATTCCTCGTCCGACATGCATAGGAATTGAAACCTCAGCTTTGATCACCTTAGCAGCTTCTACAGCTTCTTCTACGTCCATCACATAAGTTCCAGAAACAGGAATTAGAGCAATAGTAGGTTTTAGATTTTCCATTTCAGGAATCTTATCAGTGTCACCACAGTGATAAATTACAATTCCATCTATATCTAATATTGTTCCTATGTGTCCAGATTCTTTAGGGTGGAACGGTGTCTTTGTTTCAGGATCCCTAAATCTATGAGTATTGTAAGCAGCAATAGCTGAGATTCTTATCCACTCAAAAGTGATTGAACCTCTAGGATTTAGCTCCTTAACTTCTTTTTTTCTTTCGATTTCAGCTTTTAATTTTTCTTGGCAGATTTTTGGACCAATTAGGGTTGTATTGTCATCGCTTATAGAGTTTATAGCTTCAGGATTAAGATGGTCAAAATGTTCATGACTTGTAACCACAATGTCAGCTTTGGGAAGAACGCTTTTAGCTAGTTTGAATGGATCAATATAGATGTTCTTTCCTTTTGCTTCAATCCAAAAAGCGTCATGACCAAGCCAGTGTATTTTAATTTCTTCATATTCAAACATTTTAATCGTTGAAAAAGTAGACTTAGAATATATAACAGTTATCGTTGATTGATTAGAATCATCAGACAAATATTCTAAATTGAATCTTCGGATAAGAATTACATTCACCATAGTTATGCCGATAATTATATATTTCGTTTATCCTTTGAAATATTGGTGAAGGAAATGAAGAGGTTTACAATGATCATTGAAAAGGATCAAAAAGGCAATTTTATTGGTAATCTTGTCGAATTACCTGGATGTAGCACTACTGCAGAAGATGTAGAGGAACTTAGAAGCAACATGAAAAGCGCTATTTTTGTCCATATATCAATGGTAGAGGATTACAAAGAAAAAGAGCTTGAATTTATTGGTTTAGAAATGATTAATATTCCTATTCGAGAACTTGAAAAGAATAGAAAAAACAAGGATAGTTAGGATAACAGCTCTGAAGAAACTAAGTAATAAACTGAAGAAAATATGTTAAAACAAAAGTGGAAGGGCTTTTTAATAGATTCGTTCTTCTCCTATAAATACAAAAGTTTCTTCTGGTTTAATGTATGCTGTTATTATATCTCCTACTACCATTTTTGCATATTCTTCTGTTTTTTCAGCTACATCAATTAAGAGAATTGTATCGTCTTTAAGTTTCCCTGTTATTTTTACTTCTGTTCCCAAGTATTCTATAGTATTAATTGTAACTTCAATAGGATTGTCGGTTTTGTCAATCACGCTAACATTATCAGGTCTAACTATCAAACTAACTTCAACACCAGAGTCTATAGTCTTTTGGGTTTTGAATTTAATGATTTCCCCACCCTTCAACTCTGCTGTATCACTAGATTTTACAATGCCTTTAAAAGTGCATGATGTTCCCATGAACTGTGCTACAAAGAGTGTATGGGGGTCAGAATACACCTCTGTAGGTGTTCCAAACTGTTCAATATTACCGATATTCATCACAGCGATTCGATCACTGATTGCTAGTGCTTCCTGTTGATCGTGAGTAACATAAATAGCTGTCATACCTATTTCTTTGATAATAGAACGAATTTCAGTTCGAAGCTCATGACGTAATTTAGCATCTAGATTAGATAAAGGCTCATCACAGAGCAAAACATCTGGTTCTACTACTATAGATCTGCAAAGGGCGATTCTTTGTTGTTGACCACCGGATAATTGAGTGGGTTGTTTTTTTGCTTGATCTTCAAGGTGTACCAATTTCAATACTTCGAAAACTCTTCTTCTCCTATAAGCCCATGAAGGATCTTTAGTTGCTTTAAAATCAAGGTAAGTAAAGGTTGATTCTTCAAAAGTAAGTTTGAATCTTCTCAAGGGTACCTTAAGCCACCAAATAACTATTGCAGTTTTAGGTTTGTTCACTAAATAAACTTCTTTTTCTTCTTTCAGACGTTTGGATACAGATTTATGTGTTTGAGGAACGAATATAAAGAAATGTTTTGCTATCAATATCAACTTTGTATACCAAGGTTTTTCCTCATCTACTTTGTCTTTATCTCTCAATTTCAACCCATATTCAACATTCTTGAAAATTGACAGATGAGGCCATAAGGCATAATTCTGAAAAATCATAGCTGTATTCCTTTTTTGTGGTGGAAGGAGTGTTACTTCTTCTTCCCCTAGATAGATATTTCCTTCATAAGGTTCAACAAAGCCTGCAAGAGCTCTCAGAAGAGTTGTTTTACCACAACCTGATGGACCTAGAAGTGTAGTTATCTCACCATCACGAATATCTAAATCCAAATTTTCAAGAACTACAAAATCACCATAAGCAATACTTACATTTGAATATTTGACTGAAACCATTTGAGCACAACTAGTATATTTTAGTTCCGATAGATAGATACCTTATAAAATATTTTCCTTTAAATTCACATTTTGTAAAGCATCCTCTTCTTATTCCAACTAACAAAAAAATTCTAGTAATCATATGTTCACAGCAAAGAATAAATATCCCATATTATCTTTATGTCATAGCAAGAGAGGTGCCTAAATGGCTAAAAGAAAACCTACAAAATTTTTAAAAGAAGAATATAAGCAAATACAAAAAGAAGGTAGAGAATGGGTTCACAGAAAATTAGAGACTCCTTCTGTTCCTAATGTTATAGTTGAAGGCAAAGAACTTTTGATGCTTTGTTCTAACAATTATTTGAATCTTTGTAATCATCCTCACTTAAGAAAACGCGCAATAGAGGCAGTCGAAAAATACGGTGCAGGATCAGGTTCAGTTAGAGCTATTGCTGGTAATATGGTTATTCATGAAGAATGGGAACAAAAACATGCAGAGTTCAAAGAGCAAGAAGCTGCAATTGTTTTCATGAGCGGTTTCATAGCTAATGAAGGAGCTATTCCACCCTTGGTACGAAGGGATGATTTTATCATAAGTGATGAATTAAATCATGGAAGTATCATTGATGGTGTGAGATTAACAAAAACTAAACGTTCAATATACAAGCACAATGATATGGGTGAGCTTGAAGCCAGATTACAAGAAGCTGATAAAGAAGATCCAAATGGTGAAAAAAGGATACTTGTTCTAACAGACGGAGTATTTTCAATGGATGGAGATATGTCTCTTCTAGATGAAATACAGAAATTATGTGAAGAATATAGTGCGATGATTTTTGTTGATGACGCTCATGGAGATGGTGTTTTAGGTCGAGATAAGAAAGGTAAGGGTATTGTAGACCATTTTGGTCTTCAAGGTAAAGTTCAAGTTGAAATGAACACTTACAGCAAAGCAATGGGTGTTGTTGGAGGTTCAATAACTGGATCCAAAGATTTGATAAATTTCCTTAGAAATACTGCTCGTTCCTATCTTTTAAGTGGTTCTCCACCCCCTGCTATTGCAGGAGCTGCTATTGGTTCATTAGAAGTACTTAATCCTAATTCTGAGTACTTTGAGCCTGTCGTAGCAAAACTCTTGGATAATTGTGAATATTTCAAGAAAGAGATTGTAAATATTGGTTTCAGTCACCCAATTACAACTGCTGCTGCAAAATGTCCAACTGCTATTGTTCCTGTAATTTGCGGTGAAAATGAGACTGCTAAAAAGATGAGTGATCGTTTGATGGAAGAAGGGATTTTTGCTTTACCAATCATGTTTCCAATGGTACCTCGCGGAACATCAAGAATTAGAGTAATGATGAACGCTGGACTTACAAAAGAACATCTAGACCTATCTCTTAGGAAATTCGAAGATATTGGAAGAGAATTGAAAATCTTCTAATTCTGTTTTCTTTTTTTCTACTTCTTTTTTAAAACGGGAAAATCTCTATAGTAGAAGGATTCACCAAAATTGTTAATATATTCTCTATTTCTAGGAACAATTAAGTTAATAGCATCTTCTACATATTCTAAATTCACTTTTAGATTTCGTATATTGAAGATTTCTCCTTCAGCTTCCCACGCTAAAGGTCTCTCTGACTCAATTGCAATTTTCTTCCCTCTTGTTAACCATACACCCCTCATATTTACATGCTTACCCGATGAGGTTTTTTTGAGCAATGCTATTCTTCTCAACCGTTTCAAGCCACAAGCAAGGACTATTCCAATATCCTTTTTCTTTCTCGCATAATAGGAATTTCCTGGTAGAATCTTGAAACCTGCTATTTCATCGCTAAAAGCTAATACAATTGCTGAAAGATCATCTATCTTCAGAGGTTCCTTATTATCTATATGTATGATTACTGGTGCATTTTTGAATTTAATTACATACTTAAGAGCTAGATAAGCATATTTAATAAAACCATTTTTAATCCATCTTGCTTCATTAATTGCTGCTGCTCCAGCTTCAGCTACGAAACCACCATCTACATGATCAAATGCATAATGCTCTTCATCTCCAGAACACTTAATTGCTGGAAAAGTTTCGCTGTGTCCTTCTAAAACAACTTCTAAGCTTTTCTCTAGATTGATTGGTATTGAATGTGTTCTACTCCAATCATTCATAGAACCTGCTGATAATAATCCTAGTTTCACATCAGGACAATTTACTAAAACATCACCAATATTTGTAGCTGTACCATCCCC
>JAUVXQ010000062.1 GCA_030603505.1 Candidatus Heimdallarchaeota archaeon
AAGGTTCATAAAACTAAGCGAAGAAATAGAAAAAGAAACAAAAAGATTAGAAACTGAAATCAAGAAATTAGACCTCAAACTATGGGAAAACTATCCTGAATATGGGATTGTGATTCCTTCAGAACCAAGAGTATTCTTGGACAAATTTATAAGTGATATTCCTGAAAGAACCATGGTTTTAGATTTCTTCTACAATTCCTTTTCAGATAAAATTATTATTTTTTCTCTCATTAAAGATAAACAAATCTCAATTTATCAAAAGGATTTATCCACTAAAAATGTTGATAAACTAATGAAAGCATCAGAAAATATTAGGCTCTTACAAAGAGAAAAAAACACAGAAGCAAATTATCAAACTGAAAAATTATTAGATAAACTGGGGAAAGACTTGTTTAATTATTTAATCCCCAAAAAACTTCATTTGCACATCAAGGAGTATTCATCTGAATTCTTAACAATAATACCAACCGGCTTTCTTCATTCATTACCTCTCGAATTAATTCATGATAGGGAAGATTACTGGGGATTAAAATATAATTTTTCTAGAGTATATAATATTTCTAACATGAAAACATTACATCTTAATCCCTCACATTCTGCAATATTAATTGGAAATCCAGATTCTTCTCTAAAGCATGCAAAAGATGAGATTTTGGAAATTAACAATATATTAGCACAAAACGATTATAATACAAAAAAATTCCTAAATAAGAATGCTCTTTTGGACAGCATAGCGAATTATATAAGAAACCATGATTGCTCAATTTTCCATTTCTCTGGTCATGCAGAATTTAATAGGGTTTATCCAAATCTAAGTTATTTTGAAATTCTGGATAACAATCTAAACTTAAAACCATTTTACGGAAATGAAATTTCTTTGAATATTGTCTTTCGAAAGCCAATATTAGTTATACTAAATGCATGTGAAACAGGAACAATGTCAGTATCACTTGGGGATGAAATTAATGGACTAAGTAGGGGATTTATTCAGGCTGGAGCTAAAGGGATCATTCTAAATTCCTGGTCAGTCTTTGATAATTCATCAGCTGATTTACTTAAAGAATTCTACAAAGTCCTCTTAGAAGGTAATACTGTCGCTTATTCTCTTAGAATGGCTAGAAAGTATATTTGTAATAAAGCAAAGAATTCATATTATGAAGAATATGGAAATATTCTTCATTGGGGTTCTTGTGTTTACTATGGTAGTCCTACTACCAAAATCAAGAAAGATAGTTAAAAACCTAAGGTAAAACTTGGAGTTAAAATAGTAAATAGACAAGAGTATATTATAATAGATGAAAACACCAAGGAGAAGACATTATACGCAATCAGAACTGCTGAAATTATATATTGGGGAATTAAAGGGTCTAAAGGCTATTGGTAAAGAAATTCATAGTGATCCAAGAACATTCAAAGATAGAATTACTTCCTTAGGTATTGAAGTCCCATTTCCAGGATCCATTTGGTGCAAGGTTTCTCAACACTTCAATGGTCAGTTCTTTAAACCGCTTCCACAGTGGTTAGAAGAAGTCATAATTGGTTCTCTGTTAGGTGACGCTCAAATAAGATTACAGAGCAAAGTAAGAGCGCACTACAATAATCCTAGTATTCTCAAATATGAAGCAATCTTAGTGAATATCTCCAAATTAAGAAAGAGAGTTAGTGAAGGTAAGCAGATAACCAAAGTTGAGATTCAATATTGGAATTCTGCAATCAATTTGATAAAACAAACAAATACAGCAAATTTCAGATTGCACAAATCTATTTTAGAGAAAGAATGGGTTAAACTTCTAGTCAATACTTTTGAACAATTTGTGAATGTCAAAACATTTGTAAAACCAACAAAAACTCAGACTGTAATGTGGACATGTGGGTTTGACACCTCTTCAACTATACAGTTGTTTGATTTATGGAATAGATGGTATAATCAAGAAAAGAAAAGAACTAAGAAGGTTTTACCAAACTTGCCCAAGTTATCACCAAATATTCTTTTGCATTGGTTTATTGATGATGGGTGTATGTCAGGAACTGATTTTTCTCTTGCTACGCAAGCATTTTCACTTAAGGAACAAAAAAAATTAGTAGACTATCTTAAAACCATAGGATTAGAAACTAAAATCCGAATTACGAAAAGACAACCTCATATCAATATCTCAAACAAAAAAGAAAACAAAAATGTTTTTACAGACTTCATTAGTCGAGCAAAATTCTACAAGCAAGCAAAAGAGCAATTCCCTTACAAATTTTCTAATTCGATTTTGAAGAGAGAGTGGAAAAAAAAGATTTTCGAAAAACATCCAGAGTATTGTGATAATAGTAATCAAGCAAGAGATATATTGTATTCATCAATAATAGAGTAATAAAAAGAAAAAGAAAAGAATAGAAAAGAAGTTTATTTATTTTTTAGAGTTGAATGAGCTGCAGCAAGACGTGCTATTGGCACTCTAAATGGACTGCAGGAAACATAATCCAAACCAATTCTATAACAGAAATCGATTGATTGAGGATCCCCGCCCTGCTCACCACATATGCCTAGTTCAAGATTGGGATTGGCTTGTTTTCCTTCATCTACACACATCTTCATTAGACGACCGACTCCTGGTTGATCTATTGTTACGAAAGGATCATCAGTAATTAGGCCCAGTTCCAAGTATCGCGCTATAAGTGATCCAGTATCATCTCTGCTGAAACCTAGTGCCATTTGATGTAAATCATTTGTTCCAAAAGAGAAGAATTGCGCACCATTTTCACCACCTGCTATCTCTCCAGCAGTTAAAGCAGCACGAGGAACTTCAATCATTGTTCCAACAAGATAGTCAAATTCTATAGATTCTTCTTCCATTACTTGTTTTGCAACCTTATCAACTATTTCCTTCTGATGTTGGAATTCCTTTGAAAAGCCAATAAGTGGTACCATAATTTCTGGCATTACGTCTTTTCCTCTTTTCTTTACTCTTGCTGCAGCACGGAATATTGCTTCGCTTTGCATTACGGTTACCATCTGAAGAGTGATTCCCAACCTACAGCCACGAAGCCCAAGCATTGGATTTTGCTCATGCATTGATTTTACAACTTCAAGGAGTTCATATTTGTCCTTCAACATATCTTCACTCTTACCTGCTAAACGTTCTTCATATATCTCAGTTATGAGCTCTTCAATACTTGGTAGAAATTCATGTAAAGGAGGATCGATAAGACGAATAATAACAGGTTTTCCCTCTGCGACTTCAAATAAACCTTCAAAATCTGCTTGTTGTAGGGGTTCAAGTTTGTCTACTGCTTCTTGTCGTTCTTTCTCTGTTTTTGCTAAAATCATATCTCTAACTAGAGGGATATTATCGAAGAACATGTGCTCTGTTCTGCAAAGACCTATTCCCTCTGCTCCAAATTCAAGCGCTTTTCTGAATTGATCCGGTTTATCAGCATTTGCTTTTACGCTAATTTTTGCTATATTATCACACCATTCAAGTATCTTTGTCATACCTTCTGGCAAAGAAGCTGGTGTTGTAGGTAATTTCCCTTTATATACAAATCCATCAGTACCATCTATTGTAATCCATTCACCTTCTCTGATTATCAGACCTTTACCTTTCAATTCTATTTTTTCAACATCAATGAAAATACCACCTCGTTCACTTCCCACTATACACGCTTTACCTATTTGACGAGCAACAATAGCTGCGTGAGATGTTAAACCACCTTTCATTGTTAGTATCCCTTGACTTGCTGCCATGCCATGAAAATCTTCAGGTGTTGTTTCAACACGAACAAGAATGATATCATCACCATGATCAGCAGCTTCTTTAGCTCTATCAGCATCAAAATAAGCTTTGCCGCTTGCTGCAGCAGCTCCAGCAGCTAGTCCGGTACCAATAATACTTGCTTCCATTTCATGTTTAATTTGTTTGACAGTGGCATTTGAATTAATTTCAGACCAGTTTACTGAAGGGAATAAGCAATTATCTACATCTCTTGGTTGGATGCGCATTATTGCTTCTTCCTTACTTATTACCCCCTCTATTACAAAATCATAAGCAATTTTTCCTGCAGCAACACCTGTTCTTTTACCATTTCGAGTTTGGAGAATATACATTTTTCCTTGTTGAATAGTAAATTCCATATCCTGCATGTCGTGGTATAGTTTCTCCAGTGTTTCAGATACCTCAAAAAGTTGATTATAAACATCGGGCATAACCTTTGTCAATTCTTCAATGGGTTGAGGAGTACGAATCCCTGCAACTACGTCTTCTCCTTGAGCGTTAATGAGATACTCACCATATAGCTTTCTATCACCATTTGAGGGGTTACGAGTAAAGGCTACGCCAGTCGCTGAGTCATCACCCATATTACCATAAACCATTGTTTGAATATTTACAGCTGTTCCCAAATCATGGGGTATTCCTTGATGATTTCTATAATCTATTGCACGTTTGGTGTTCCAACTAAGAAACACTGCGCGAATAGATTTATCCAATTGCTCTTTTGGGTTTTGGGGGAAGGATTCTCCCAATTTTTCCCTGTATAGATTTTTATTAATCTCAACAAGTTTCTTTAATCCTTCAGTAGGAATATCAGTATCAGATTCAACACCATATTCTTTCTTTATTTTTTCAAGTTCTATTTCAAAATAGCGTTTAGAAAGACCCATAACAACATCTCCGTACATATAAATTAGTCTACGGTAGCTGTCATAGGCGAATCTTTCATTATCAGTTACTTTCGATAATTCCTCGACTGAAATATCATTCAATCCTAAATTAAGGATTGTATCCATCATCCCTGGCATTGAAATCGCTGCTCCAGACCTAACAGAAACAAGTAGGGGGTCATTGTCACCACCTAATTTCTTTCCATTGGTTTCTTCCAATGTGGCTAGAGCTTCGTTTATTTGCTCAGATAATCCTTCGGGATATTCTTCATTATTTTCTAAAAAGTGCAAACATGCACTTGTGGAAATGATAAAACCTGGAGGAATAGGAAGGCCCAGGGAAGTCATTTGAGCAAGATTAGCGCCTTTTCCGCCCAAAAGTTTCTTCATTTCAGCGCTTCCTTCACATATCTCTTGACTGAAAAATTTATAGACATACTTATTTTTTATCATATAAGCACCAGTTTATTTCAATACTTATCTTAATTTAAGTTAATCGAACTTCATAGTCTGGTTTTTTTAACATTATGATATCATGGTAATTTTTAGAAAGACTAGTTTTGTTACTTTCATACTTAAAACTGCCTAATAGTATTTAAATCAGTATTTTTTACCGAAAAAAGGAATTCTTTCCAAAGATAAAGTTTAACAAAAACATCCGTTTTTATTCATTATGAAACAAAAACTTATTTTGCTGACGAATGATGATGGAATATTTTCTTTAGGCTTACTTTCTTTACATAAAGAGCTAAGTAATTTTGGAAAGGTTTTTTGTGTTGCACCCGGAAACCCAAGTTCTGCTACATCAAAAGCGCTTACTTTCCATAAACCAATTCGTTTCTCAACCCATACATTTGAAGACGGAACGACAGCGTATAGCACTACAGGTGCTCCAGCAGATAATGTTTTACTTAGTTTTCATCTTCTAAAAGGGAAGCCAGACATTGTTGTTTCTGGCATAAATTATGGAGATAATTCATCTATACATTCTATACTCACTAGCGGTACATGTGCCGCTGCTTTTGAAAGCGCTTTTAATGGGGTACCAGCTATCGCCTTTTCAGTAGATGTTGAGCACGATATTCAATTAATTGAACAAAAAGGTATTAATTTTGACCATATTGCTATGATTTCAAGTGAAATAGTAAGATTCACACTCGAAAAAGAATGGCCAAAAGATCTAGCATTTCTCAACATTAATTTTCCTACAAATGTTACAGAGCATACAAAAACCTATGTCACATCTCCAACTTTGTATAAATATGATAATTTTATGATTGAAAAAGACGATCCAAGAGGATTACCTTATCTTTGGTTATGGGGAGAGATGAAAAAAACGTTTCCTAGAGGAACAGACACATGGGCGGTCAAACATAAAAATGGGATATCTATCACACCAATAGGTCTCAATCTCCATGAAAAGACAGATCAATCTTTGAATCTATCATATTTTATTCAGGAACAAGTTAAGAATATCCTTACCTGAACTCTTAATTTTTCAACGCCCTTATATATTAATTACATATTATTATAATTGCTAATGTAAATAAGATCATTTAACGCCTTAATTAACAGTACTAAAAGAACCCCATTGACTATCCCTAAGTATGTTTAGAATTAGTATAATCTTTCAAAACAATAGTTAATACAGCATTTCTTCAGTAGTAGAGAATGTTTGGTGAATAGTTTGTCACGGCTTGAATCCAGAGAATACCAGAACGTTATAGTAAATAGAATCAAAGAACTTGTTTCAAAAAATAATAGTGTTATTTTGGAACTTGATTGTGGAATGGGGAAACGAGTGCTTTCATATCGTTTACTCACAGAGGTTTTTAGTAACAAAAAAATTGTTTTTTTCCTTCAGACTCATTCCTCACTCCAAGAAACCTTGCATTATCTGACTAACGAATACGGTGGTGTTAATGGATTAAGTGTAATAAAAAGTGGTTTGGATAAAAATTATCGTAAATATTTGCTAGAGAACAATCGTGTTATCTTAACCCTTCCCACCGTTTTTCTGAATACGATAAAATCATTCCCAGAACTTGCTGGAATGTTTGAAATCGCAATTATTAATGAAGTCGATGAGATTGTCCGTCGTTTCACACACCGCAATGTTCTATGTGTTCCTTGGAGCAAATTAATCCCATCACTAAAAAATGCTATGTTCATAGGAATGAGTGGTACTTTACGAGATAATCACTTGGTTCTTGATGAGAGTCAGCTTCAACTTAGAAAGGAACTAAGCACTATTAGTGAATTCATTCCTAATAGCGCTCTTATCACCATTGAAGAATTTATAGATACAGATTTGAAAGACTACATCAAATACTCAGAAGTGCACATATTACCAGTAAAAGACTCGAGAACAGCAGAGATAATATTGAAACTTACAGCACTAATCGATGAAACTAAGGAAGAGATAATGCATACAGTGAGAGAATTTTCACCCCAAGACTTTCAAAAACTCCAGCAAAATTTCTTTCAACAGCTACCATTTTTATCGATTGAAACTGAATTGGTTGAGAAATTTAACAGGCTTCTTC
>JAUVXQ010000019.1 GCA_030603505.1 Candidatus Heimdallarchaeota archaeon
CAGGTTCAGGTTCAGGTTCTATAGGTAGAGATGGTTCTACTGCAGGCTTAACAGGAGGTTGGACACGATCACTAACAAGGGATTCAAGTGTATCACTAATATTCACTATTTTTGTAAAAACAAATTTTATTTTTTCATCTAATAGAGCTATACTCTCCTCTATTTTTTTTAGCTTATTATTATAAATTCTATCCTTGTCAGAATTTGACATCCATCTTAATAATATGTTAGATGTTCTATAAAAAGATTATCTGTTAAAGATTATCTGTTTAGAGTTTACCTTTTTCTATAATTTCGTTTTTTCAAGTAAAGTTATTTTGATTGGGTCTATTTTTTTACATATTGTAAGATCTTTCTAATCAAACATTTTTATGAGATCCATTTAACTAATCAAAAAAACAATAGAAAGATACAAAAAACAGTAAAAAAACTTTCAAACATGGAATTTGAGGAATTGAAACACAAACTTATTGATGAAGCTAAATCACTGGAATCATATCTCATTGATGCAAGAAGACATATTCACATGTATCCGGAAATTGGATTTGAAGAAGAAAAGACAGCTGAATATATTGAGAAAGAACTAAAAACAATGGGCTATGAAACTCAGAGATCTGCAAAAACAGGTGTTATTGCTATTTTAGAAGGTGCAAAGGAAGGGAAAACTATTGCATTGAGAGCAGATATCGACGCATTAAATTTGACTGAAGAAAATGATGTTCCATACAAAAGCAAAAACATAGGTAAGATGCATGCTTGCGGGCATGATGTTCATACAGCTTCCCTCTTGACTGCTGCTAGAATAATTAAGAAGTATCGAGATAACCTTACTGGTAAAGTTAAGTTTATTTTCCAACCAGCTGAGGAAGGAGGTGGAGGAGCACTTAAGATTATAGAAGATGGTCATTTAGATGATGTTGACGCTATTTTCGGTCTTCATGTTTGGAGAGAACTTCCTTCTGGGATTATTGGCTCCCGAAAAGGACCATTTTTAGCTTCTTCTGATGAATTTACAATAACAATCAAAGGTAAAGGAGGTCATGCTGCAAGTCCTCATCAAACTTTTGATCCTACAGCTGTTCTTGTAGACATTTATAATGCTTTACAGAAAATAGTTTCCAGAGAAATAAATCCTGTTGAACACGTAGTAATAACATCACCTGTTTTCAAGGGAAGTGATGCATTTAATATTATTCCTCCTGAGGCTTTATTGAAAGGAACATTCAGGACTTTTAATAATGAGGTTAGAGATTATATTGTCAAACGTATAACAGAGATTGCTGAAGGATACAGTCGAGCTTGGAGATGCGAATGTTCTGTTGAATTTGATAAAATTCACTACCCCCCAACTGTGAACGATCCTCAAACAACAGTAAATGCAATGAAAATACTGGAGACTATAGGACCAGTCACGGAAGTCGATCTTACATTAGGAGGAGAAGATTTTTCGTTTTATCAAGAACGAACAAAAGGTGTTTTCATTGCTTTGGGTTTGTATAATGAGGAAAAGGGTATAATTCATCCTCATCATCATCCTCAATTTGATGTTGATGAAGAAACTATTTGGAAAGGTGCTGCTATCTATTCTCTTCTAGCTTTTTATGGAACATATAGCATGGACTAGATATAGATATGCACCTTTTTACTCTTTTATTGTTATAAAACTGATTTTTTCAAGAGAAATATACTTGTTTATTAACAAACTAGCCATTGCAGACATAAATTGAGAAAATGTAATTGACATACTAATTTTTTCTAAGATTTCAATGTAAAGACCAAGAGTTGTCATTTTCACATTATTTGAACTGGTTTTTGCTATGAGACTGTACATATTCATCTCTTCTTTACTCAGATTCTTAATTAGATTAATCCAGTCATCTCCAAGATTCAGAATTTCATTCTGTTTCAAAGTAGTTTTTGGGAAAGTATAACTTGAGTTTAACAACACTTCTAATTCCATTATTTCTTGTTTTGAAGGTTTTTTGTGGATTCTATCAGTGAGATAATCACAAAGATAACTCAACATCCCTTCGTCAAACATGGTTATGGACTCCAGTATTTTAGCTACTTTGTCTAGCCACTGTTGAACGATGTTATTCGATATTTTTGTTGAAAAAGTAGCTTTAATTTTTATAAAACCAAGGGGAGATTTCCGTGAAAGTGCCTTTCCTTCTTTGAGAACTTCATATTCATAGATATGTTGCCTTAAATTATCATTGATCATCATTTTTGTTAAATGGGGATGATCAAGCTCTCTAATAGGATTTATTATTACTGTAGGTAAGGCTGTCGCTTTTGGTGATGGTATCCCTAAGTCAAAAGCTGGCTTTTTCTTTTCTTTTTTCGTTCCAATTGGGTCAACTAATACTTGAGATCTAACGGTGTAGGAAGTGTCGACAAAAAGAATACTTGCTTTCATTTGGTCATCCTTGCAATTATGTACATCGATAATTTCAACATATCCTGCAGAATTCATTTTTGGTTGCAAAACTTTTGGTATTATAGTTAACCTTATTTTTTGACATAAGTTGCACATATATTCTATAGCTGTACTAATTGCTTCGCTCAATTGCTACACCTAATCTGCTAGTATTTGGCTGATTTATAAAAATATATATGATTTACAAACATAGATTATTGAACAGAAAAATTATGACTTTGATGTAAGGTTATCATATTTTTTTCAACTCACCTTGTTAAGAAAGTCATCTTTAAAGTAAAGTACCTTTTTAGAAGATTGTATTTGTATTAGACGAAGAATTAGAGCATTTAGGAAATAATATAACAATTAATGTTCGAATATATTGGAACAGACAATTTATATTTGTGTCAGTGAATAGCATAATGGGGATTATTTATGGAAGATGAAGTTAGAGAATCTTCACTAAAAGAATTACAAAACACATTTAGTGACAGACCTACAACCTATAATGCTATTGCTTTGGGAAAAGCCATAGCTGAAGACAAATCTTCTTTAGAGGTAAAGAAATGGAGATTTGCTATGGCGTTTGGTGTTAAGAGGACAGACAAAACTGCAGTTTCATCGTTAAAAGCATGGTATTCTGCAATAATGCTTGATAGTAATATGTCTGTAATGCAGAAGATAAAAGATGTAAAGAGTATGTTGGATAATCGTTTTCTTTCCAAAGATGTTTTAAGTGATGTTGTCAAATTTATTTATAGTAAACAGCAGGAAAATCCAAATCTTTTAAGTTATCTCTCTGATGATTTCTGTAGTAGTGACAAAATACCAGAGGATATCAAATCCTATATCGAAAAACGATGCAAAGACACAAATGGTACTTTAACTAATTATGTATGATTTGATTTTGTTATATTCTTAATATCCTAAGATTTTACTGTAAACATTTGTTATAAGCTTAATATCAGAGTGAGTTATTCCAAATTGTAAAAACTGATAATTTTGAACCTCAAGACTTAGAAGTCTTTCAAATTCATTTGAATCAAACTTTGATGAATATAATGTTACTGACTCTTTCAAGCAGAATTCTAGATCTTTATCAGATAGGACCTTTAACTTCCAAAAAATCAGGCACCTAGACACAAAGAGTACTAACTCATCTAATGTTCTTATTTTTTGGCTATTAAATTCAGTGAACTGTAGAAAAAGGAGAGATGTAATACACAAGATTTCATTCAATCTAGGGAGAAAACGCGAAGTTTTTTTTAGTTCTTGAATCAATTCTTTAAAGGAAATTATAACGCTTATTTTGTCATCTAATTCTACTTTAACTTCGATTCCACAAGATTTTACAAAGTTTTGCAACCCCTCATACATCTTAAGGATGTCTTCTTTCAGATAAACAGGCAATTCCTTACCTAAAGGATATTCTCGTGCGAGATAAAACGCTTTATGAGCTATTCCACTGATATAGAGAAGTAAGCTAGCACTTGAGTTATTTTTATTCCAAATATGTTGAAGAAAATCAACAAGAACAAATGGATCAACATTTAGGTTCACATAACTAGAAAGTAAATCTGTTATGAATTCAATTTTAATGTCATCTAGTGATTCTTTTAGTTCCTTTAGAATGGCAGAAGATAGCCCTTCAAATTCAGCTCTGATTTGAATTTCTTCTTCTAGATTGTCTGTTGACATGGTTAAAATTACATTTTATAGCTTAATGTTTATTTCGGTATCTCAAGAAAAGATTATTGACAATAATACCGACGATATTTTTTTCCTTTTTTTTGGAAAATATAGCGTTAATTTGATAACCACAACGCTTTTGAAGTGAACATCAATTTTTTCATATGAGCTTTTCTGTGTTCATTCCCACACTAGAAATAGGCCCTCCTTACACTGGTCCAATGGTGGGATTGAGAAGATACGCTTATTCTCTTGTACATTCACTTTCTAATTGTAATATTGAAGTTCACGTTGTAACTACTTCAAAACTACCACCAAATGATCAACTTCTGGAGAAAGAGAATGTTTATTTCCACTACGTACCTACAAAGATTTCGTCAAGAGGTGTTTACAGTACTAAAACACATATGTTTGCAAAAAATCATATAAAATTTTCAAAAGATGCTTTTGAAATTTTTGAACAACTCCACTATGATAATCCCTTCGACCTTATTCATTCCATTGAATTATCAGTCTATGCTTTTGCACAAGCAAAGAAAAAAAAACGGTTAAATATTCCTCTACTAATGTCGGCCCATGGCCCTGTAACTACAGGAACACTAAAATCAAAATTATTTGTTCGTCGCAGATACAGAAGATTGTTGAGAAAAACAATTGGTTACTGTGATGCCATTATAACGTCTTCCTTTTCGTTATTAGACAAAGCAGGAAAACTTCCTGATACTCTGAAATCAAAAGTTTATATCATGCCTGCTCCTTTAAATTGCAAAATTCATTCTCAAATTCCAAAAATTGAAGATATTGAAGGATTCCGAGATAAATATTATTTGAAGAAGGGAAATCCTATTGTTCTAATACTTGGTCCCTTTATCCCTAGAAAATTACAATTAGATGTAGTTGATTTCTTCCCTGATATACTCGCAGAAGAACCTAAAACCATGTTTCTTATTATAGGAAATGGTCCACTTTTACCAAAAATTAAGGAAAAAATCGTTGACTATGAGATAGATGAGTCCACAGTAATAACAGGTTATGTTAGTGATAAAGAACTTCTAATAGCGTATAACATTAGTGATCTACTCCTTTATCCGGCTGAGGAAGGTAGTTTTGGAACACCAATCGTGGAGGCAATGGCAAGTGGAATTCCAGTTATAACGGGAGATGCGCCACCAATGAATGAAATGTTACCACCAGGAAGTGGTTGGCTTTTTCCATTAAATAGAAAAGACATTTTGGTTGATATAATTGCTAAAATACTAAAAAACAAAGAAGAAAGCCGCCAGTTTGCTTTTGAAACGAAAAAACATGCATTGAAAAACTACGACTATAGCGTAGTTGGTAAGAAGTTGATCAAAACCTACAAAATGATTGTAAAGGATAGTACTTGAAAATATATTCTAACTCCACATAAAGGAAGAGTAATTCTGTTATATCAAATTAGAGTAATTTTGAAAGCCTTAAATAGTCCGTGAACTTATGCTTTGAACATAATAAACAAAAATAAGAATTTCAAAGAGATTCATTCACTGTTAGATAAACATTGTAAAAATTCCAAACACCAATAAGGTGAAACATCTGAAAGATAAAAGAAAAATATCAAGAAAAGAGAAATGGTTGCTATATAAGTATCGTTTAGCTCATCACCCTCTATGCCAATATTTCTCTAACCATGTTTATCATATAACGATTAAGGGAAAAAGTTACTATGTATGCAAAGGATGCGTTAACTTAAATTTGGGGATGATATTTGGGACTATTTTAGCTCCTTTTATCTTGGTATTTCTTGATATAAAATCTTGGGAAGCTTTCATTGCTACATGGGTTCTCTTCCTTTTTACGCCTTTAGGAGTGTTCATCAACCTTCCCCGAAAGATTAAAGATTTCTTCAGATTTCTATTAGGAATTGGTCAGGTTAGTGCGATTGTAACTGTAATTCTATCAATTACTGAATTGATCAAAGGTTGGAGCATTTGGTCACTTATCATGTGTATTGTTACATTAATCACTTATTTTGTTAGTCGCAGAGTGCTTATGAGGGTTAGAGAAAGAAGAAACAGAGAAATATGTCTTAACTGTGACCAATACTATCTTCCACATTGTGAAGGGATGGGTGATTTCCCTAATAGACAAACTAATTTAGAAAGTAGTGACAAATAAGACATACATAGAGAAGGTTAACTTTTTATTATTCCTCTCCTCTGCTTCCAATAACTATAGAAATAACAATCAAGGATTATATTAGTAATTATAGGTGAAAAATCTATGGATTTCAGCTTTCCAACAGAAATCACAATTTCGGATATTGTAGGTCTTGCAGGATTATTTACTTTTGTATTAGCAGTTCTATTTTTAGCAGAGATTTTAAGAAGGAAAAATCTTGTTTCTGGAAGTACAACCAGAAAAATAGTACATTTAGGTGTAGGAAATATTGCTTTATTAATGCCCTTTATTTTTTCCAATGTTTGGTTCGCGTTAATTGGACCAGTATTTTTCGTATTTTTTACTTATTTTACATGTCCTGGATCACCCATTGAGAAATTCAAATTAAAGGGTGTGGAAGAGGGTCATACCTATGGAACTGTTTTTTATGCTATATCTTTGACTATTTTAGTTGCCCTCTTCTTTGATCCAGATACATACAATCAGCGAAATATTATTCTACTTGGTTCATTCATGCCCCTAGTTTGGGGAGATGGTATCAGTGCGGTTTTAGGATCAAAATTTGGTCACGACAAAGCTTACTCAATTTTTGGAGGAACAAAAACATTACTCGGGAGCTGGGCAGCAGCTTTTGCAACTTTTGGTGCTGTATCAATCAGCTGTTTAATTCTAAAACAAACGCTTGTTGTCTCTATCTACATTGGTCTTTTAACTGGATTTTTAACAGCAATAGTTGAAGCTTTAACACCAAAAGGTTATGATAATTTATCTGTCCCTGCTGTAAATGCCGTAGTACTTTTTGTTTTATACACGATTTTTCAAGAGGACTTATCTAACCTTAACCAGTTCTTGTCGCTTAATGCCGTCATCGCAGGTTTAATTATTGGAGCTACTTTGGCGCTTGGAAGTATTGCACTAAAAGCTTTGACATGGGATGGAGCTATATCCGGATTTTATTTTGGTGTAATCATATTAGGGTTAGCTTCCTGGTCTTGGGGTGCTATGTATATGTCATTCTTCATATTGGGAAGTTTATTCACTTTCATTGGTAAAAATAAGAAATCAAAGATATCAGAGGAATTTGAAAAGGGAGGCACAGCTAGGGATAGCGTGCAAGCCATGGTAAATAGCTTATTGCCCGCATCTTTTGCTTTTCTTGCAATTTTGATAAGACACCCTGTTTTTATAATTTTAGCTGGAGGCGCAATTGCAACTAGTCTAGGAGACACTTTAGGAACTGAGATAGGAACACTTTCGAGAAATAAACCACGCTCAGCTACTAAACCATGGATTAAAGTAGAAGCAGGTTCTCCTGGAGCAATATCACTATTAGGAACATTAGGTTCAATTCTAGGAGCTAGTTTAATAGCTCTAATAGGTTGGAGTGTAAGCCTAGTTGACAATTATGCTGTTTTTCCATCTGTAGCATGGATTTTTTTCGTTTCCATAATTCTTGGTGGGATAGCTGGTTCATATCTAGATAGCATTCTTGCTTGTACCATTCAGAAATTGAACAAATGTAACATATGTAGTAAAATTACGGAAAAAAAAGAACATTGTGGAAATGAAACAAAGTTTTATTCAGGTTTTAAATGGATTAGAAATGACGTTGTCAATCTCTTAGCTATAGCAGGAGGAAGCATAATTTCACTCATAAGCTTCTTGCTTTTATCGTTGATATAAAACAACTAATTCTTTTAAACCCTATTCTTTATCGCTCAGACACTCTATTGCGGGTAAAACTGTCCCTTGCATCATATATAGGCTAGCACCGCCACCAGTTGAAATAAAAGAAACTTCATCTTGAAAACCAAATTTCTCAAAAGCGGCAGCACTGTCTCCTCCACCGATTATTGTGAATATTTTCTTTTCTATCAAAAACCTAGCTATTTCCTTTGTTCCACTCTCAAATTGCTTGTTCTCAAAAACCCCTAATGGTCCATTCCAAGCAACTTGCTTAGATTTATCGAGTATTTTCTTAAATTCTTCAATCGTTTCAGGACCTATGTCAACTCCAACATGTTTCTCCCCAATATCGGTAATAGGAACAACTTTTACAAATTTGGGATATAAATATTCATCACAGACAACAACATCTCTTGGGAGATAAATATTAGTTTTGAAGTTAGGTGATTCTTCCAAGTAATCACGAACTTCATCTAGTTTGGATAGATCTCTTACAGATTTACCTATCCTATAGCCTTTTGCCAACAAAAACGTGTAAGCCATTCCACCGCCAATTATAATATTGTCAGCAAGACCTATGAGGTATTTAATTACATCAAGTTTGTCTGATACTTTTTTACCTCCCAAGATAACAGTATACGGACGTTTGGGTTTCTCCATGATAATTGACATAAATTTAAGTTCCTTTTCCATTAAGAAACCATAACCCTTCTCATCGATATAATTACATACACCATATGTTGAAGCATGTTTCCGATGTGCAGTAGCAAAAGCTTCAGTAACATAAATTTCTGCTAGACTAGCAAGTTCCTTTGAAAATTCTGGATCATTTTCTTTTTCTTCAGGATAAAATCTGGGATTTTCAAGTAACAAAATATCCCTAGGTTTAAGATCTTTAACCATTTGTTTGACTTTTCTTCCAATACATTCTTCAGCTTTGAGGATATTATTGAGTGGAAAATATTCTTTCAATCGTTTATAGATAGGTGTTAACCTAAGCGAATCTACAACCTTTCCTTCTGGTCTCCCTAAGTGTGAAACTAGTATTATTTTACAGTTTTCATTTAGCAAATAATGTAAGGTTGGTAAAGTAAAACGTATCCTCCTATCATCAGTAATTCTACCATGCTTATCTAAGGGTACATTAAAGTCAACTCTTAAGAGAACTCGTTTGTTTCGTAAATCCAAATCAGTAATTGACTTTTTTTTTCTAAAAAGGAGGATATTTTCGAAGTATTTTTTCTTAGAACCATTTTTTTGTGCATCAGAAATCAGCATTTAGTCTCACCATAAGATAGAAAATCATACGTATATGCAATATGTAATCCAAATACTATAGATTAAAACGTCTATTAAAAACTTACCCTAACACCATTGGAGAGCGATAAATACGTATTTTTTTGTTTAATTAATATGTATGAAGTGTCTTCTAAAAGTATCCAAAAAACCAAAAAAGTTAGAAAGATAGAGAGGAAAAGTATCTTATGGGAAAAAACACATTCCATAATCCAACTTATGAAATTAGCAAAGGGAAAGAGGAAGATTTAGAAGATATTGTTAAACTATGGGTTGAAATAATCGAATGGCATGCTAATATAGATTCTAATTTTAAGCTAGATATCGAGGGAAAAGAAAATTTCACAACTATGTTGCTCAATGCGTTTAATGATTTATCACAAGTCGTATATGTAGCAAAAGAAAAAGATTTACTAATTGGATTTTTATATGGTTACATTAAGAATTTAAGTGGTTTTTTCAAGCATAGAATTGTTGCGCATATATCAGATATTGCAGTTCTTAAGGAACACAGGAGAAAAGGAATAGGAACAACCCTGATAAATAAATTTCAAAATGAGATCGCATTAAAATTCAAAGCTACAGATATAACACTTTATGTCCATGTAAACAATACTGATGCTATAGATTTTTATCATAATCTGGGTTTTAATGATCGTTTGCTAACAATGGAAAGAAAAATTGATTAAATTTTAGGGAATAACTAATCCTAGGCCAAGATGATTTGTGGGGACAAATTGATCTTCTAGTTTCTGAAACCCCATCCCACTTCCTATCGAAGAAAGTGGAAGGTTTACTCGTCCATTTTTCACTGCAAAAACAACCTCAATTTTAATTTTTGGATAGAAAACTGAATCTGCTTCAAAAAGGTGCTCACCTGTCTTTTCAGGACTAAAATGGATTTCAAATACTTCTTTTGAATCAACCATTAATTGCATTTTTACTTTGACATTTTCTGTAAAATCAGCTATGTAAACTATAACCCCTTTTACTCCTGCCTTAAAAAGTAAAGCAGAAAAAACTTGTTTAGCTTCTTTTATATCCTCACCTATTTTTTTAAAAGAAGAAAGAGCAGTAGAGGGATCATAACCCCAAATTATTGTCACTTTGTCACCTTTATCTTCTTTTTGAATATTACAGGAATGCTAATTATTGCAACTGTAAAAACAATTATTTCAAAAGGAAAAACAACTGATTTGAACGAATTTAGAGCTTCAAAGTAGTAATTCATAAGTTTAATCATAAAAAGACGATTATTTATACCAGTTCCATATTCACCGCTAACACCATACATACTTTTATAATCCGAAAATGTGGCTTCGCCTGCAACTATAATAACTGAAGTAGTGAAATTTTCAGCAACGATTGCAGGATAATCCCCCAAAAACAAAGTGTTGTAATAATAGAAATCGTCGGGAATCTCACTTATATCTTGGTCTAAAATTTGAGATCCATTACTATAACTAAATAGAACCTCAACATTTTCGGGTGATGTTGTTCGAAGATCAATAGGAATACCATCAATTACTGCATAAACACTTGTAGGTCCGTGTAATAAGATTCGATCTACTCCTTGGTTAATTATAGAGCCTGCAGGACCATTTCCGGGTGTGTTGACTATAACTCGATAATCAGTTCCATCATTACTATAAAGATCACCAATAGCCCCTGCATCTAATCGAAGACTAGAACCCAAATGTTCTAAGATAGGATTCAATGTTTCATTAGCTTTAAAGATTCCACCATAATCAGAATCTCCAGCAACAAATAAAAGTTTGTTTTTTCTCTCAAACCACTTCTTATATTCATTTAGTTCTTCTGAAGAGTAGGATGTTGTAGAACCAGGACTAAGAATTGCATCATATTTTTTAAGACTACTAATTTCGATAATCTCTTCAACAGTGTTACCCGCTGAAGTGAAATTGTCGATAAAGGCATCAAAATAACCTTCATGTATCGAATTATGGGAAATGTCAATGCCAATTGTTGCATTTGTAACAAAAATCTCTTCTGTAACTAGACCTTGCGAATAGGATAAAGAAAACAAAATAATGAACAATATGACAAAAAATCCTGAAAACTTTTTCATAGGGACAAATATTTCAAATGGAATATAACTTTTTTGAGTAAAGAAAAAAAGAAAGAAAGAAAGAAAAGATTATTTTCTTCTACGAACAATTGTGTAGATAACACCTAGACCAATAAGTGGTATAATTGCAAATGCAAAACTGAATGGTGCTTTTCCAGAATCAGCCTTTATGAAGTGGTTGATGATATTATTCACAAACAGTCTTCCATAAGTTAATCCGTTATTATAGGCACCTTTCTCTGTTTCGTCGTTATACATTTGTTTATAGTACGAATATATTGCTTCAGATGCAAGTATGAGATGACTATCATATTCAACAAGATATTCATATACAACTGCTGGATAAAATCCTCCGCCTACTGTTGCATAGTAATCGAATGGTGTTTCACTGGTATCGCTATCTGCAGCGGATGCGTTTGCACTATATGATACAATAACAGATACGTTATCCATAGCTACTGTTCTGATATCTACTACATCAGTTCCATCATACCCAATAATTGCTGTTGGTCCGTGTGTAATAAAACCTTTATACATTCCCATTGTTAGAGTTAAAGCTATTTCAGAATCTCCGAAAACGGTTGCTGCAGCTCTATATGCTGAACTATCACATAAAACAGGTTCCTCAACGGAAATAGATGCAAATCTTATCTGTGTGCCTATATAATCTAATAGGTCATTAAGAGGTGCATAATCTGTGGAACCACCATAATCGCTATCAGATGAAGCGAAAATGAATTTTTCTCCAGCTTCTAACCATTTTTTAATGTCAGCTTGTTCATTAGTGAAGTTTAATTGACTTCCTGTAAGGAATAGAGCATCTACTGTTTTTGCTAGTTCCCATGTTTCATTAATGTAGAATGCATTATTACCTGCTTCTGTAAAGTTTCCAATTATTGGATCTAACTCTGCTGCTGTTGTATGATATCCTTCGTGGTAAATGTCAAATGCAATGTCTGCACCTGTAACTGTTATATCGGAATCATATGCAACAACTTGACTGCTCATAGCACTTAAGAATAATGCTAAGACAAATACAAATCCTAGTGTACTTTTTCTCATATTTTATCACCCTATTTGAGTGCAGTAATAAGAAAAACTAGCCCTTAATTAAATTTTGGCATTATTCACAAAAAAATGATTTTCCCGACATTAAAGCCAGTTCATTGGATTTAGTCACTTGTGTGATGTAATGCGACAAAAAATGTAGTAAAAGAGTATTTTTCGTTGTTTCTTTCAACTTTCTTATTTTAGAATTATTTTAAGATTATACAAATAGTACATAATTTTATATTATTCCTCAAGAATATTTAGCTAGAGTATACTACAATCCTATCGCTGTGATTTTGATATACACTCCTAAGTATTTTGGTGATTGTCTTGCTCCAATTATATCACGTTAGAAACGGAAATGCGTATCCTTTAACTCCTGACACTGTTGCTGAAGTAGGTGATAGTATTCTCCTCGCTCATCGCGACGAAGAACCACCATTTGTCAACCAAAACCGGGATCTAGATCTTCATATTCTAGTTATTTCTCCTATAGGTACTATTGTTGATTCTGAAAATATCAATTTGTCTGACACTGGTCCTCGAAAAATGTATTCATTTCCAATTTTACCTTCCTTATATTCTGGTGCATATATTTTCCAAATAGATGGTGATTTATCTATTAGAAATCAAGTCTTCATCAAAACTGAAAAACGACTGATAAATTACATGTTATTGTATTATGGTGTCAATTTCATAAATTCTAATCTAACTCCTTTAAACAACTTTGAAATTGAAATCATGATTTCTCCCAACATATCGCCTCTTCAACATATTACACAACTTGATTGTAATTACAAACCTTCACAGCTTATAATTGATAAGGAAGGTAACAAATGGTTAAGCTTCTATTTTCCCCAAATAAAGCCTAAAGAAGAGATTAATATAGGTTACAGAGCGCTGATATTTTCTAGACTTGTTGCTTTTGATATGACACGCATTCTAGCAGCAGAAGAAAAGGAAGAAGAAATAAGAGTAAACTATCCAGAGGTCTTTTCACAATTCACAAAATCTGAACCCTTTATAGAATCCAATAACAAAAAGATAATTCAACTAGCAAGTAAATATATGGAATACACACCAATTTCACGAGCTCTTGCATATTTAAAGCTAGTACAGAAACTTCTAACTTATCGTTCATTGAATGGAGACTTTGGAGCAGCTTTCGCTATTGATAATAGATATGGTGACTGTACAGAATTTGCTTCTCTATTTGTTAGCTTATGTAGAGCTTCTAACATCCCAGCAAGATTAACAACTAGCTTTAAAATGAGTGAGAAAAATGAATGGGAATACCACGCTCAAGCTGAGTTTTTTGCTAATGGATTATGGTTTCCAGTAGACCCAACATTGCAACAAGAAACAAGATATTTTCTGCGAGACCCAAGTTGCATTATTTTGCAGAAAGGGAATAGTTTTGGCAAATCACAAATAAAGGAGATACGTTATCGATATGAACGAATTGATAAACACAAGGTAACAGTTAGATCCTATAAGGAAATTTTCAGTGAAAAAGATGGTAAAAAAATAAGTGAACTATTAAATCAAAAATCTTACATACCTAGCACACAAGCTTCATTTTTCAGCACTTTTTTGTGGAAATACTCTGTTCCTACACACGAACTAGAAAAACAAAACAAGCAGATCGAAATTCAAATCACTTGCCCTGAAGTGATTCCTAGCCAAAAACCCACTACTATCCCAGTTTATTTGTATAATAGAAACAAGGAAAGCGTTTCAGGTGCATTATTAGTTTCTTTTATTAAAGGAGGAGTTTATATCAATCACTTATTTCCATTAATAATTGAAGAAAACTCAAGTGAACCAAAAATGGTTGAAATTCCAGCGACTAATTTTGTAGGAGATACTGTAATTGAATTTACTTTTCAGGATGCATTTAATGAGAAAATAGGGTTTACTCAAAAAAAAGTGTTGTTCCAGTAAAAAAGGAAAAAGGAAAAAGGAAAAACTAAATCCCTGTTATAGCATCAGCTCTTGAACCTAGTATAACATTTGTTATAAACAAGCTCATAATTTGTAGAACCATCAAGACGACACCAAGAGCGCAGAATAGTTGAAACTGAAGTGGGTTCCATGCCATTAACCAAGTAACCGTGCCATGTTTGAAATTCGTAATCAAGAAGATAGTTGTTGACACTTCCGAAAGACAATAAACGAATGAAACTAAAGCACCTGCTAAAACATTAAGTGAAATCAGAGGTATGGTAATTTTTAGAAAGGTTTTTACTTTTCCAGCCCCTAAATTGAATGATGATTCGTCTAGCACCGGATCTGTCTGTTGTAAGCCTGCATAAGCTGCTCTTACTGTGAATGGGAATTTCCGAATAGTGTAACCCAATATTAAGAGCACGACAGCACCCCCAACAACAGGATCTAAATGCAATGCTGCGGTAACATCTTTCAGTCCTAATGTAAACCAGTTTGGATTTGTTCTAGCTATTTCTCCAAAATTAAATGTTCTATAATAGCCAATAGCTAAAACCATTCCTGGAATAGCAATTGGGATTGTCACTAGAGCATCAAAGAGATTCTTCCCTTTGAATTCTTTCCGGCTCATTACATATGCAGCTAAGGAACCAAGAATAATGATTACTATTGCTGCTAAGAAACTGTATAGAAGAGTATTTTTTATATATAGGCTAACTTCGTAGGTTTCTGAAGTGAATATACTCCGATAGAATTCAGATGTAAACTCTATCTTATAAGCATGTTTAGACCCTAGAGTCTTCATTATGGACATCAAAAAAATACCAACGTGAACAAGGAGAGAGATTGAAAATAATAGGATTAAAAATGGATAGATTATAAGCCCTTTCCATCCAGCTTCGGACATTCGATATTCACCGGCTCTTCCTTTGGATATCATAGAATACTTCCTAAGTGAAACATATTTCCGAATCATGAAAAACCCAATTAGAGCTATAACTAAAAGCAATGCACCTAATACCAATACTGTTGGAGTTATATCAACACTTCCTGCTTTTTGAAAATTTTCAAAGATATAATACGTCAAATAGTTCTTTGCCATATCATCAGCCATATTTGCAAAAACTAGTGGTGTTCCTACATCCTCCATGGAAAGAATTAACACCAATATTGAACCAGCTCCAATACCTGGCAATGCTAGTGGAAGAGTAACTGTTCTGAAAAGTTTGAAACTACTAGCACCTAGGTTTTCAGCTGATTCTTCCATGCTTGGATCTATATTGAGAAAAGAGGAGAAAGCATTCAAGTAGACTAAAGAATAGAAATGTGATACTTGTACAAAACAGATTGCAATAAAACCATTTATAATTATTTTCGCA
>JAUVXQ010000045.1 GCA_030603505.1 Candidatus Heimdallarchaeota archaeon
CAATACTTGTACGTCTTTTCATCCCACCTGAAAGATTTTTTACTAGAGTTTTTCTCTTATCTTCAAGTCTTAATATCTTAAGTAATTCAGAAAAGCGTTCTTCAAATTTAGGTTTCTTCATACGATATAAACGAGAGAAGAAGCGAACATTTTCTCGCAAAGTTAAATCACTATAAAGAGAATATTCTTGAGGAGCTACTCCAATATAATTAGAGGTAGTTCGACGATTTTTGGGAACAGAATAGCCAAAAACGCTTATTTCACCTGAAGTAGGATAGAGAGCTCCTATAATCATATTGAGAAGAGTGGTTTTACCTGAGCCATTTGCACCAATAAGTGCATAAATTTCACCTTTTTTGATCTTGAAATTTAATCCATCTACTGCTTTAACCTTGCCTGTTTTGTAGACTTTGACTAAATCCTTAGTTTCTATTACATAATCACTTGTTATAGACATCTTATCATCACATCTAAGAAGTAGTAGTACAGACAAATATAAAAATGTTTTTCATACTACTACGAAAAAGAGCAGTTTCTAAATTGCATTCTATGTGAATTGCAGGCGATTTTAGAAAAATCAATGAAAACAAATGTAACAGATATTGAAAACTTTGTACTAGAAGTATAGGAAACATATTTTCAATTTGAGTATAAAAAATTGCTCTCTTTATATTTGACATCTATATATAGTATATAGAAAACAATGTTTGTCATATTATATGCTAATAACCTTTGATTGAAATATTTATATATAATCAAACATAGGATGTAATTGATTCACAATCAAATATGAATATGTAATAGGAAGTAGTATTAAGATACACTAAGAAGTGAGATGATAATGTGAAAAAAGCGAAATACATATCAATATGTCTTATAATCAGTTTTTTTTTATCACCAATAAATTGTGAGAGTATTGAACCACAAGATCCATTTTTCTATCTAAATTTACTGTCACCTTATACTTGCTGTGCTAACCCTGCATTATATGGATGGGCATTGCTAATGGAAGAAGAATTGCCAAAAATAGGGATTGGGATCGATATTAATAAACTAACTGGATGGGGAAGCATTTACTCAAGAACATGGGAATATCCAGTAGGAGAACAAGGATATCATGACTACATTCCTACATATGAAGAAGGTGGGTTCGACATCTTCTTCGTAGGATGGTCATGGGGATTAGATTGGGATCCAACAGGATTGTTTGACACAGCTAGTATAGTTCCAGCTGGTGACAATATGTATCAATACAGTAATCCTGTTTACGATAGCGTACTTCTACAATACACTTCTGAACTTGATGTAGATGCTAGAATTCCTCTAGCCAAACAATTGCAACAGATCCTCCATGAGGATCTTCCAACAATCACCCTCATCTATCGAAGATCACTCTTTGGATTCTCTGAAACTCTTGAAGACTACGATAAACTGTTAATTGCAACATCCTCAATACGTGCTGAAAATTGGGATGATACAGATGATCATATCGTCAAATATGCATTACCTGTAGAATTATCTGAATATAACACTTTCGTCCAAGAATCATATTATGATGCTCAATGGATGGCTGCTGTATATGGTAGTCTATATGCCAGAGCTCAAGATACAAGATTTATGGAACCCATGATTGCAGATAGTATGCCTACAGTAAGTGAAGACAGCCTACAATTCAATGTTACAATTGACGCAGTTGCTAAATTCAGTAATGGAGACCCAGTACTAGCTGAAGATGTAAAATACACTTATGAACTACACATGACTCCTTCTGTAGCTTCGAGTGCATATGTTTATCTAACCTCATTCTTCGAAAGCAATGACTCTATTGTCGTTATTGATGATACAACTATTCAATTCAACTTGAAACAGCCTTACTTCTTAGCTACATCGTTGTTCTCATACCAAATCATTGATAAATCTCTTGTTGAACCATTGTTTATTGCTCAAGGAGCTAATCTCTTCAACCTTAAACCCATAGAAACAGTTGGAGGAACAGCTTTAGTCACCTCTTGTGGTCCATTCATACTAAGCGAATATAGTACAGTAACCAGTACTGCAACACTCGTTCCAAACCCATATTGGCATGGAATAACACCTGCATTAACTCAACTAATCTTCACCTGGATTGCTGGTAAAGACTCAGCTATAGCTGAACTTGCCGCTGGTACAGTTGATATTGTTGACTCTCGATACTCACCAGTTCTTGATGACTATGCTGATGTTGTAGGTGTCGACGCCATATTAGTTAAAGTTCCTTGTACACAAGAAATGGCTTTGAATCTTAAAAATCCAGTTTTTGGTACTGGAGAACTCACGCCTTTAGGTACAGCTGAAGCAGCGAAAAACATTCGTAAAGCTATTAGTCATTCTGTTCCTCGTGAGAATATTTCTGAGATTCTTGGAGGTCTTGTAGCTCCCGCTTCCAATCCAATGCCTGACGCATCAGTCGGTTTTGATGACACACTAGAACCTTATGCCTATGACATAGATCTTGCTCTTTCATACATGGAATTAGCTGGGTATCATGTAACAAGTTCTACAACTACAACAACAACAACAAATAAGGTGCCAGTTGGAAATCATACGATTTTATTAATTAGTGTTCTAGCTCTAACGTCAGTACTAACCATAAGAAGAAGAAGAAAACAATAATAATGTCTTTTTTTCTTGTTTTTTATTTTCAAATTGCTATTTTAATATGAAAGAATTTTAGATTCTTGTAGATACTGCTTATACTTAGAACTTAATTCATAAGAAAAAGGAAATTAAAGAATCATTCAGATGTAGTAATAACCTCAACTTCTATCTGTTCAACATCCTTTGTTAGGAGTAAAATCTGTTCTGACCCCCTTTCATCAATAGTATAGTCAATATCATCTTCTACATTTCTCATCGAATTATTAATCCAAGAAAGACCTAAAAATAACAACCCTAGAAGGGCAGAAAAAGCGAATAGCTATTCCATCTTAGCATATTCAACAATCTTAAGATATACACAATATTAAAAAAATGTTCGATTTTAAGTTTCATTGCGAAGAAGGAAGAGTATTAAGTCTCTAACAGTTTTATACCTTCAGTAAGTGCTCTTTTAATGAATAAATTGTTATGTTTCATACGTTCTATTTCTTTAATAGTATATGGAAAGATATCAACAGGTATTGGTAAAATCATAAAAAAATCTATTAATTCAGGAATTCGATCAAAGAATCTTTCTTTATCACTATCTTCTAGAATTATGAGTACATCTGCATCACTATATAAACCATAATCTCCTCTAGCTATTGAACCAAAAAGAATTATTTCTTTAGCTCCTTTTTTTTCTTGAATTTCCTTTGCTATACTTCTTAAACCAGCTATAATTTGCTCTCTATTTCTGTAAGTTCTCTCTGCAGAACTTAATGATCTCTTCTGCATTTTCAATCACCTCTTTCGCTTCTTGTTCAGTGAAGTAATCTTTTGGAGCACCCACTTCAAAACCATTAGGATATCGAGTTGGAATATAGTATTTATCAAGTTTTTTTGCTAAGAAAATAATATTATCAGGAATGGGTAAATCATCCTTTAGAATGTTCAAGGATCTACTAATTGCATGACCCCAACATTCTAATTTGAAATGAAGACATAAAGCCTTAACCCCCATTTCACTCGATTGGTGTGCTAGAAAACAAACACCATCAAAGAATTTACCTTTTAAACTCCATCTTGCTTGCTCTAGAATATGTTCAGCTTGAGTAAACCAATCTTTTGATCTATCCATCATTATCTATGTTATCTATGAGACTATATTATATAAATTTGGTTAATTCTTATCCTTATTTCGAGAAATCAAGGTTCTTTCTGTTAATGTTGGTGTATCTTCTTTTTAGTAATCATTGCTCAATAACTGAAGAGGACATTACTGATAATATTGAATAACGTTCTTGAAACTACTGAATTTTCTTCTGGTTATAAATAGGACTACAATGGATGTCAATAAGACATTAACCAAAGGTAGAACAGTGTATTCACATATTACTACTGGTTTCACTGTCACCCAGACATTTGATTAAACACACTTAAAGTAATAACTTTTTTTACTTACTTTTCTTCTAACCACGAATAAAGCTGTAATAAGAGAAATTAGAAGGAGTAATATTGAGTTCTGATTAAATTCGCCAATAACAGGTTCTACTGTAACCCAAACAGAACTTATTACTTTCTGATTTTGTAAATCATAGAATACTGCAGTGAAATTGTATACTCCAGGGATAGAGACAAAGGAATTAGGATTGACATAAAGCGAAACATTCGATTCCCAGCTTTCTCCATATACTATTGTTCCATCGAAAAAAAGTTGCTAATGAGCAGGATCTGTATCAACCACTGTCCAAATAATATCAGAATCAGTTGCTCCTAAAACCATAGTGAAATTACCTGAAGAAAAGGTGATAACAGGAGGATCGGGATTAGCTTCGACTGTAACCCATACTGTATCAACAGAATATAGTGAAGTTAGGTCTCTAACTAAAATGGTGTAATTATAAACTCCTTGTGTCAAATGATCCAAATTGAGAGAGAGATGAACGCCTGAAGTCCAACTACCATTTTGTATCTCTACACCATCTAGATAAATCCAATAATGATCAGGATTAGTATCAGTAAGGATCCATGTTAATTCGTTGTCAATAGTACCTTCATAAATCGAAAAATCACCAAGACTGCTTATGATTGGTGAAGGATAAATTGTAACGGTTACCCAAACTGTATCATGGCTATTTAATCCTCCTTCATCTATCGCTACAAAGGTGTAATTATAAGATCCTAAAGTTAATCCATCTATAGTAATTGTAAGAGAATCACCCGAAATATAGAAATCGTTTTGCATCAATACTCCATCTCTGTAAATCCAATAATTACCATGTGATCTACCAGTAACAGTCCAAGTAAGAGAGTGACCTGTAGCTCCTTCATAATAGGCATAGTCACCAGGACTAGTTATGTCTGGTTTAGGGTCAATTACTGTAACAACAATTGAATCTGAAGCTGAATTATTCCAAGTATCAAAAACTGTACAATTAAAAACATATAAGAATGATTTCTTTACTTCACTATAACCTCAGAGTTCGTCTGTACAATATCTTCACATATGGATGAGTTCGGTTCTGATCCCTTTTCATCTATAGTATAATCAATATCATCTTCTACATTTCTCATTGAAGTATTAATCCAAGAAAGACCCAGAAATAGCAATCCTAGAAGAGCAGAAAATGCGAATAGATGTGACATATTAACATATTCAGCTATGAAACCTGATGATAACATCGCAACTGGTGCGGTAAATTGAGCAATAGTTAGTCTAACAGACATAACTCTGCCTAATTTGTCTTTTGGTACAATTGTTTGCCAGATTGTTTGGCTGGATATGTTGGCAACAGGATTGAAAAATCCTACAACTAGCATTCCTAAACCCATAAACCAAAAAAGTCCATTGGGGGTCAAAGATGTGATTAAGGATCCTATAAACATAAAAAGAATACCGATTGCTACACCATTTACTTTTTTCTTGAAACCTTTCCAGATTGTAAGTAATAACGATCCAGCTATTGTTCCAACGTTTAAGAAAATAAAGACAAAAGCTAAATTTGTTTCATCCCCTCCATGAGTAGAATAGACAAACAAGTTAATCAGTGTAAATAACGGCATGATAAAAAAGTTTGCAGCTGTGAATGAACCTAAGAGAGGTAATAAACCCTTCTTATTGCGAATAAATTGTACTCCTTCTTTCATTTCGGAAATAAAAGAGGTTTTTTCTGCTTTTTCTTTTATCTGTTTTACAACTTTTGGTATAGTTATGAAAACTAATGGAATAATGGCAGCTCCGAATGTTATTGGTTCTATCAACATGATTAGATGAATAGGTATTGTAGCGTATAGGAAAGCTGCAGTAACTGGACCAACCACAAATACAGCACTTGTAAAAAGAAATTGAAAGCTGTTCATACGGTTTAGATGCTTTTTTGGTACCATTATTGGGATTATTGTTTGAAGAGCTGGTTGCTGGAATGCTTGAAATGCTCCTCTAATAGCAATGAAGAATAGCAATAAACCTACACCAACTTTATCGTATTTGAAAAGAAATAATAGTACAACAGTAACAGCAGCTTGCATGAAATCTACAGAACCAATCAAAAACTTCAGATTAAGACGATCTATTAAGACTCCAGCAATTGGGGTAAGCAAAACTGTCGGAATAAAACCGATGAACAAAGATAATGATAATAACATTGGGCTTTCAGTTTCGACTGTAATCCACCAGGCTATTACAAATTGAATAATACTCAAACCAAAAAGTGAAACTAATTGCCCAGAAAAGAAGAATAAATATCCCTTAAGATTTGAAATCTCTTCTGGATGATTATTCGAATTATTGGTCATATAATAAACACCGTTTAATATTCTACACTTATAGAGAATAACATCTACAAATATATATAAATATTTCGACAGTTCTAGCGACAAGATTTATATTTGTACACGAAAACATACTAATCAAGGAATGAAATGGTGGGATAAGTGGAGTATCATGATTCAATTATTTATGAAGAAGAAGCAATAAAAATACTGAAAGATGCAAAATATTGCGATTTACTAAATAACGTGAAGTATTCTCCGATATTTATCGCGCTTCGTAAAGGTCCATTAACCATTAAAGGACTGGAAAAGGAGTATAATTCAATTGTAAAAAAAGATATAGATAAAATGGATCTTGAAGATTCTGAGAAAAAAGAACTACAAGAAAAAATGTTCAGGAAAGACAAAACGCTTTACAAATACATAAGTAAACTACGAAAAAGCGGTTTAATCATTGAAGCAGGGAAAAGATTTAAAGTTGGTCAAACTGCAGCAGAGACGCTTTTTGGGCGAGCTGCAAAATTATACCTTATGGATGACAAATCTGAAAGAACGTTCTCTATGGGTGAAGATAAGAAGTATCTCTCTTTTTTTGCTAAACTTATAAGCTTAATTACTGATGGTTCAAAGGTTTCTGTGGATTGTTTAGCAGAAGTTATGACTAAATTTCTTACACAGATTTCTGAGGAAACAGAGAAAATCTTTAAGACATATTCCAAAGAAACAACAGAATTTGCTTCGGACATGTCTTTTTCAGACATACACAAATCACTAAAGGGACTAAGTATGTTCCTTTTTATACGAAATGCTTCTAGTTTTGAAGAAATGTTTGACAAATGCATTAAAAAATAGGCTTGTAAGAATTTTGAAAAATATGAAAGATTATAAATTAGTAAAGAATTACTTAACTAGATAAGCATGGATCTTTTTTCCAGAATCGCTAGCCGATATGAGAGTATAGTTGGATCTTTTGATTATGAGAAGCTCAGAGATTTTTTTCCTATAAATTCTGAAGAATTAATTTTAGATCTTGGAGGCGGTACAGGGCGCGTAGCTATATTTCTGAAAAAGGAAGCTAATGACTGTTTAATTTTTGATAGGTCATTTGAAATGCTTCAACAGAGTAGAAATCATACTAACGATTTCCTTCTCGTTCAAGGAAAAAGTGAAACATTGCCTTTTCGAAAGAATTCTTTTGGTCAAATATTTATTAACGATACTTTGCACCATGTACAAAACCAAGAAAAAACTTTGAATGAATGTAACGCTATTCTTTTAAAACAGGGTCAAGTGATTATTAGAGAGTTTGATAGGAAATATTTTTGGAATTTATTATTAATCCTATTTGAGAAGATAATGCGTTTTAAAAGCAAGTTTTATTCACCAAAAGAATTGCAAAAATTGTGTGAAGAACTTAACTTGGATGTTTATTATAGGAGACCTAGTAAGGCTACATTCGTTTTGGTAGGTCAGAAGAAGTAGATAAGCATCAGATTTTAAACACATACTCTTATTATAATGCAAAATAAGCAGAACGAAGAAAGAAATCACTAAATAAGAAGTGTAAAAAATGATAACTAGAAACACTCATCCATCTTTGGGTTTAACACTTTTGAAGCAGTTTAAAGAAGAATGGGGCATGCTCAAGCAAGGAATCAATAATATTCCTGATGATAAATGGTCTAAAACGAAGAATGATTGGAGTTTCTCATGGACTGTTCATCATATTATTGAAGCAGCTGATTTCTATTCTAGAAGCACAGATGAAGGGATGAAATGGGGTACAATAGCTAATATTGACTGGGACAATGATTCAAAAGAAATAATAGAAAAAAAGAAATCAAAAG
>JAUVXQ010000056.1 GCA_030603505.1 Candidatus Heimdallarchaeota archaeon
GGTTCATGGGATATATAAATCTGTCGTGTCCCATATATTATAGATAGTATATAGAATTATGCGATAGTCTTAAAATGTGGGCTAGGCTTAAATTGTTATGAGCTATTGGGAAGCTTTGGATCAAAAAGGATCAATGCGAGTCCTTCTTACACTACTAGAGAATGGAGAAAAAAATATTACTGAGCTTCGACAAATCGAGGGTGTAGGATTGAATGCACTGTATAACGTTTTAGAAGGGCTGAAAAGATTAGATTTGGTTGTAGAACGTACGGGAGGTTTTCGAGCTCGACTCTTTTCTTTAAGTTCAAAGGGTAGAAGAATAGCTAATCATATCAAATCTATTAAAGAAGATTATGAGCAGAGTTAGTAGATTGTTTATGTGTCAACCAAAGATCTCTTAGAAGAATTTTCTTTTTGGAAACGACCTTTGTTTTATTTATTTAAATTTGATAAGGGTTTTATGTATATACTCAAGATCTTACTTGCCATTCTCTCTGGTACACCTTTCTTTTATACTCTTGTAGTCTCTGGAAGTGATTAGAAGGTTTTGTTCCTGTTATTACTTCTTTTCTATTCACAGTTTCTGACCATAGTTCTATTTTTTTTCTTCTTTGAGATTATCCTTGCGAGTATTAAGGTAACTACTAACATTAGGATAGTAAATGTGAAGTTTAATTGATTTTCATCTGTAGAATATTCAGCAGGTTCATCGAGAGGGTATCGATCTTCTGGACCTGCAGAACCATCAATATAATAATCACCTCTCCCTGACCAATCTGACCAATAATTCCCTTCTTTTACCTCAGGGTCATACCAATAGTTGTTAGTACAATCATCAAGAGCTTGGGAAGTTCCTCCTAGATTATTGTCTACAAATGTATTATGGTGAATAAGATTATTATCAGAACCAGATAATAAGAATAATCCATAGAATTCATTTTCTTGTAGGAGATTGTAAGTAACGACACAAAAATCAGAATTGTAAAGATAGATGCCATAACTGTTGTGGTTGCACGTGTTATTTGCAACAGTCGAACTACCAGAAGAGGAAAGATAGATGCCTACCCAATTGTTGTTGTCGCACGTGTTGTTGGCAACAGTCGAACTGCCAGAAGAGTAAAGATTGATGCCATAGTTGTTATAGCCATTGTTGTTGTTGCAAGTGTTGTTTTCAATAATAGAACTACCAGAATAGCCAAGCCAGATACCTCCCCAGTTGTGGTTGCAAGTGTTGTTAATAATAACTGAAGATGTACAAGAGAAGAGAGATAGACCAATTGTAGCGTTATTTAATATTTGGTCACGCACTGTAACATTAGTACAATTGACTAATAGTAATTGACCATAAACTGGTTCAGCAATTATCGTAGAGTCTAGGTTAGTGTAAAAACCTAGCTTTTTCCCATTCACCCAATTATTCTCGACAGTATATGATAGGTAAGCATCAATGGTATCTTCAAAGATAAACAAACCACAATTAGTAAAAGTGTTGTTGGCAACAGTCGAACAACTAGAAGAGGAAAGACAGATGCCATAGTCGTTGTTATTGCTACACGTGTTGTTGGCAACAGTCGAACCACCAGAATAGTCAAGCGTAATGCCATACCAGCTATTGCTGCACGTATTGTTGATTACAGTCGAACTCCTTGAAGAGTAAAGCCTGATGCCATCCCAGCTATTATCGCATATATTGCTAATGACAGTTGCTGTACCATCGGCTACACTATCAATACGAATTCCATACCATTTTGCATCAACATAGCAGTTACGAACAGTAAAATATTTCGTTGTGCCACTAATATAAATACCATTGTCATCAGTTGTTGTGATATTATATTCCTCAATAACATAAGGATCTACTTCCATTCCTGTTCCTAAAAAACTGTAATCTGTGAAATTACCGTCAGAAGTAATAGAAATAGGACCATGCGGTGTCAACTCTATCGAAGTATGTCTATAATCATTCTCTTCAGCGTTTATCTGTACATTTATATTCGATGCGTAGATTGCCAATGTTAGTATTAGTAGAACTAATATTGTTTTCTTATTCATTAAATCACACATATTGAAACTCTTTATCTAATAAATATTTTGTGCAACCAATTCTTCCATTAACAATCCTAACTAGAATATTTTTCGAGTTTATATATCAATTTGAGAATAATGAGGTAAACCCATCCGTTCTACTATCTTCCTATCTTCAAAAAATCTAAAAAAGAATAACTCAAGGGTTAGAATCTCTTATGATGGAAGAACTCTTAGAACGTCAATTTTCAGTAACTTTTAGTATTCTAGAAAAGGTTCTTTTCATCCTTTTCACCATTCTTTCTGTTATTACCTCTGTTCTTACCCTTACTGATTCTTATGATAATTCTTCTTATACCATTGTTTTCAAAATCTTCATCGTTTTCTTAACTCTCTTAATCTTTCTCTATTCTTTCATTATCACTATCCTTATTCCTGTAATTACCAAGAATATTCTTCCAAAAATAGTTGACTTGCTTAACTGTAATATTAATTCTTTTAGGTTTTTTTCCACTAATAGATTGGAATCTTTACCCATCAAGAATTTCCAAGAGATAGATCTATTTGAGGATATTAGATTTGAAGAGAATAAGGATAAGGATGGATTAACAATTTCAGGAGGTATTAACTAACTATGTTATGGGAATTAATTTTCGAAATTGAACATAAAATCAAAGGAGTAACTGTCGGTTCAGCCAATTATAAAATCTCTACCAGAAACGATTTGGAATACTTTTTAGCTCATTGTGTGAATGTTCCTAACAATCCTGATGATTTATGGTTTTACAGAGCTTTTCTTCTTGATCAAGAAGGTAAAAAGGTTCTTTTGACTAACCTTAATGACATCATTATTAACAAGGACAAATGTTTTAGTTCTGATATTATTTCTACTAGTGTCTAAAGTGATTATATGAAAAAACTCTTCCTTTCATTCGTTATCTTTTTCTTTCTTCTCTCCTCATTATATTCTGTAATGGCTGATGTACATCTTGAAGAATTTGCCTGGACGACTAAAAGTGTTTTTAAAACAAAAAATGAAAATGATAATACTTCTCACCAAATAGGCTCTATTAGTTACTCAGATTCTAAATTGCTTCTGATATTAAATAATAATGTTGAGGTTGATCTTTATGCTTAGTGATATAACTGAAGATACTATACTATTAAAAGAATCTATTCAAGTGTTCGAGAGAGATTTGGAAACTTTCACCATTGAGAAATATCCTAGTGAGTATGCTATGACTCAGCAAAAAATTGGTAGTGCTTACTTGGAACTGTCATATACCCTAAGCATATTAAGTAATCTAACAAGAGCTATAGAAGCTTTTGAAAAAGCTTTGGAGATTTACACCATTGACAAATATCCTCTAGATTATGCTGAAACCATGAATAACCTTGGTATTGCTTACCTGAACATATCTATAGCTCTAGTTCTAGGCAAACAAGACAATATAGCAAGAGCTAAAAAAGCTTTTGAGGAATCTTTGAAAATACGTACTATTGACAAATATCCTATTAAGTATGCTGTAACCATGAATAACCTTGGTACTGCTTATTTGAGACTGTCAAGTTTTCGAGACAAAGAAAGCAATATAACAAGAGCTATAGAAGCTTTTGAAAAAGCTTTGAAGATACGTACTATTGACAAATATCCTCTAGATTATGCTGGAACCATGAATAACCTTAGTAGTGCTTACCTAGACCTATCTGTTATTCGAGACAAAGAAAGCAATCTAACAAAAGTTATACAAGTGTACGGGGAAGCTTTGAAGGTTTACACCATTGACAAATACCCTACTCAGTATGCTATGACTATGTACCACTTAGGATTAACATTCCGGAAACTAGCTGAGGAATGTGATAAGAAATTAAACTGTATGAGAGCGGATATTGCCTTTCTAAACGCCTTAAAAATATTTACAAGCAAAAATTTTCCAGGTTATAATAATACAATAAAGGGAGCTCGTGAAGATCTTGAAGAATTCTGGTCAAAATTATAAAAACTAAATTTGCCTCTATAATATTATCTCTCATAAGATTTTTTCTTCTTGTTTTTAAATGAAATTGAATATTATCTTTTTGAAGCGAGTTTCTTCAGTTCATTTATATTCTTCCTTTTTTCTCGCTTCAACCCCTCACTCTTTATCTCTTTACTACATATCTCACTCTCTTTTCTCCCTTTTTCTTCCTTTTCTTCTCTTTTGTTTTAATGAATGCTTCCAATGACGCTTGACTGTATTTATAATTTCTCATCCTTTGTGCTACGTCATATGTATCTGACCATACTAACTCTTGTTCTTGTTCCTCTTGTTCTTCTTCTTTTTTCATCATCATCTTACATTCCTTACATTTCCACATTTCTCCCTCTATTTATCGAGAATGAGATTAGAGCACCAAATGTAACTTGAAGGGCTAGAAGTAGAATCAGCTATTATCCTAGATATTGGTTTCTTTAATGGTTTAGCAATTGATTGGAAAACAGGAGAGAATACTAGTTATTCCTTCTTATTACAATATACCTTACTAAATGATATTTTTTTTAAATTGTATCAAAAATTGGTTATGCATAAATTATGCGCGTTTTGCTTTTTTCAATCTTCTCTTTATGAGCTCTGCCAATGCTAAATAAACTTCTTTCCTTTCTTCCATATTAAAATCTAGTTCATCAAAAATATAATTATCAATCTCAGCTCTATCTGTCATAGGATTCGGTTCCTGAGTTCTTATTGGGATAGCTAAATTTATTCCAATCTCTTCTTCAACAGATAATGGTTGTCTTCTGTACATTTCCCTTAAATTACTGTTATTAATTGGAATAGTTAGCATATTAGCTAATTCATAAGCCTCAATTTTCATACCACCACCACCAAGATTTACTCGACCTAGAACATTCTGAAATAACCAGAAAATGCTTGAATTCATAAATAAATCAATTTGCTCATTAGTTTTAATCTGGTGAAAATTATTACTGACAAATATACTACCATGATAGGTAATTGCATATTGATAAATAATATAATTAAAAGAAATATCTCTGGGTTCTCTATTCCCTAAACTATACCACAGTTTTCTATTTTTAACACTAGTTACATCTGGGAATGGAGTTCCTTTAGAATCTTTCTGTTTCTCTCCCCAGTTAATATATTCAAGTATTTCTAGACCTTTCAAATCTTCTTTTAGTTTATCACATAATAATAATCGTTTTTTAATATTCTTTGCATTAACTAAAATTGTATCACAATCTCTAGTATTCTTTAAAGCAGGTACAAGAAATTCTTTTTCAATCCGAAGATTATTGGGTAAATCGTTCTTTAAAGGTATTAATTTGAAATAATCAGTTTTTTCAATAATATTAAAGAATTTATTTGGAAAGAAGAAGAAATCGTTTATTCCAGTTTTAATTCCCCATTCAACTTTTCCTAATTCTTTAATCTTAAATAGCTTATTTTTTCCTTTTTCTAAAATCTTGAAGAAAATAGTTGGAGCTTTTAGGAAAATGGAACCCCATTTTTCTCCATTATACATTCCATCTAAGTAAAAAATGTTCGCTTTTTTGCTATCTTTTTTATTCTCTAATCCTAAGAAAAACAAATCTTCTTGTACAATTGGAAAAACTCTTACTAACTCATTTTCGATTAGGTTTGGAATCAAACCGTTCAAATCATAAGATCTTTCTGTCGCTCTTATCTTCTCAATATAAGTTAGGATTTCAGAAAAAATGATATATTTGAAATCTTTTTGAAAATTAACAAATTTAGCAGTATTTTTAAGTGCTGCAAATTGAGTTTCTTTTATTGAATTTTTCTCAAAGTTCAATTTTATGATTTCTGAGAGAGCAAAACTGGGAGCATTGAAAATCGCTATAATTGTATTAATGTCTGCATGTTCAAAAGTTTTAGTAGGATAGTCATATATAGCTACTATGGGTACATATTTTATAATGAATTCTTGCAATACTTTTCCATAATTCACATCTAACCAAGAATTCGATGTTATTAAGCAAACGGTACCATATTTGTTTATAAGATTAAAGCTAGTAAAATAGAAATAAACATAATAATCACATTTCTTATCTATTTTTTTTAACATGGGAAATTTTATTCTTAATGAATTTACCAGTTTATTTTTATATTCTCTTTTTTGTTCTAGTGTCACTTCTTTTTTAATCTTATTAGGTGGAGCGATTTTTTCATGTCTAACATATGGTGGGTTACCAATTACAATATCAAAACCACCTTTATAGCCAAAAATTTCTGCAAAATCAATTTCCCAAAAGAATGGCTTTTTTTCAGAATCAAAAAGATGTTTTTTTACAAGTTCTAAATTATTAATTTCCTTTTTATATATTGCTTGCTTTTCTTTCTCTTCTATTAGTTGATTTTTCTTATCTTTTTGCTGAACTTCTTTTTTCTCTTGTATAAACTCAAATTCGAGGAGAATTTGTTTCCCCCAGTTTTTTACTAGTTTTTCACTTTTTTCTTGTTTTGCTTTTAAATCTTCAATTCTGTCATCTAAATATAGATTGAAAATTCGAATTTCTTCATTTTTACAATCATTAAAATTCTTAAATTTGGCAATATGCGAACTTTTAAAAAAATTCCTTTTTTCTTGCTTTAAATCTTCAATTCTTCGCAATAAATCCTGATTCAAGGACATTTTTTTGACACTTAAATAAGTATCACCAATATTTTGGAGTAATGAATCTCCCACTCTTAAATTCAAATCTAGATTTGGAAGCAAAGGATGCTGTTTTAGTTCTTCTATTGGTAACTGAACGTCTATAATTAACTGAAGCCATAATCTTAATTCAGCAGCATGTATAGCCCAAGGCATTATGTCAACTCCATATAGAGAACGTTGGATAATTCTGTATTTTATCTCAAAATCACTGTATTTTCTATTTGTATGTTTGAACACGATTTTTAATAAATCAAAAAGAACTCTTTGCATCCCTACTAGAAAAGCTCCAGAACCACAAGCAGGATCTACAACAGCAACATCATCAAGGTTTTCTTCTATTTCATACCACAAGTTTTTTTCAGTAAAAACAGTTTCATATTTTTCTCTTTCATCAGATAAACCAAAAACAAGATAATAGATATAGCTCTTATCAATTGAAGATATTTTATTTGATAGATATTCAACGATTGATCTTCTACACATAAAGTCTACTTCGATTACTGGAGTATAAAAAATGCCAAGATCTGTTCTATCATAAATTTCTTCAGCTACATTAGCGAGGGATTCATAAACAAAACCAATCATCTGTGGGTCTACAGCTACTTCATAATCTAAAGGCATATCCTCTTTTATTGTAAAATTGTAATTCTCATAAAAAGC
>JAUVXQ010000086.1 GCA_030603505.1 Candidatus Heimdallarchaeota archaeon
GCAAAATTGAATCTTGTTCATATGAGTTCAAAGAATTCATTTAGCTATATTAGAATGGCCAAACAGAGAGGTTGGAATGTGACATGCGAAATTACTCCCCTTCACCTCTATTTAACATCAGAGGACGGTGATAATATAGGATCATGGGCAAAAGCTGATCCACCTTTAAGATCAAAAGTTCACGTTGATGCTGCGTGGGAAGCATTAAATGATGGTACAATAGATATGGTAGCATCAGACCATTCACCTTATAGTTATAACGAGAAGGATGTTGAGAATAAGGATAACGGAATTTTTGATGTAGGATCAGGCACTCCTGGTTTGGAAACTATGATTCCTTTGATGATAGATTCAGTGAACAAGAACAAAATACCTTTACAGAAGCTAGTTGATGTGATTTCAACGAATCCAGCTAAGAGATTTGGATTGTATCCGCAAAAGGGGAATATAGCACTGAATGGAGATGCAGATCTTATTATCATTGACATGGATAAGGAATATACACTGAAGAATGAAGATATGTTCACAAAGCAAAAAATAACGATTTTCGAAGGTTGGAAATTGAAAGGGAAAATTGAGAAAACAATTGTTAGAGGTGATATTGTTTTTGATAAGGGACATTTTCTTGTTAAGAAAGGATTTGGAAATTTTATAACTCCTAACTGTGGTTAGTAGTCTATCTAAATAATACCGAACAGTAATCAGATTATTAATTTTCTGTGGACAGTATTTAGTTGAACTTCCTAGATGTAGATTTAAGGACTGATCATATTCGAAGGGGAGTTCATAGATTTCTTGCTTTTCCATAAAAACTATGTATATCAAAAAACAAAGAGATTGATAAAAAGAGAAGGATGCTGAAACTCAATTTCTCTCTAATAAAATCACTTTTCTTGCTATTTTAAGGGAAAAATTTAAGAATGGTTAAAGCGTAAAATATCTTTGTACATGCAGTGGATTTGCACTACATATAGAATGATGATGAAATGAAAAGAAGTATCTTTTACGGAATAATGATTGTAGCACTCGTAGGTTTTAGTGTTTTATTAGTAGATGGAATAATCTACGATAAAAAAGTAGAACATGAAGGAACTGAAAGTTTAAGCTATGGAACTTACGGAAAAGTTGTATTCTTAGGCACTGATGGTAAGCATATTGAAGAAATAACCTGGTATTTTTCTAGCGGTTCAATTTATCTAGAATTGAAATGTTATTTTGGCACCTATGCGGAAGTTCAAAGTTATAGATCTGGAGGTTCACTAACCTTAGAACTGTTGGAAGAGCATTATGTAGGAGCAAGTAAAATAAAAGAGATTGAAATAACTGAAGATGAGTATGTATTATTCTTCCTTAATCTTGATTCTGCCATGGTAACAGCATATATGGATTGGTCCTTTAGACTATGGTACTCCACCTCTGTTCGAAACATTGTAGGAATTTTGGTAGGAGCAATAGGAATTATAGCTTTGGTAGGTATAATAAGTTGGCAAGAAAATAAAAGAAGAAAATCTCAACCACCTAAGGTAAAAGAGGTTTCCGCAACACCAAAAGTTGTTAGTTCTTTACCCTCTGAACCTGTTCCAACACAAGTATCTTCAGAGAAATATGAATATACTAGCGCTCCTGCAGCTTCAGGCGCTGATACGACTGTTTCGATAACTAGCTCTGAAGATAGTTATGTAATTTCCTCTCAAGAACTAGATAAGAAACTAATGAGACAAGAATCAAAATTAAAGACAATTTTCTTTATCACAGTCTGCTTAGGAACAATAATTGGATGGCCTATATGTCTATTCTATCTAATAACTGGTCAGATAAGAAAAGCAAAGTGGTTGGCAGGAACATGTTTAGCAGTTATTGCTTTTGTCACTGGATTAGCTACAATAGTTGGAGCCATTTGGTCTATAGGTTGGTTAGTTGAACAATATAAAAATACTCACAAAGTAGCTTGGCATGTTGTTAAAAAAAAGTACAGGAAGTGAAACATTGATAATTTCTAAAGGGAAAAAATCGTTTCTCTTTTTCAGTTTTTTAATTTGTCCTTCTTTTTCAATCATTCTGAGTAGTTTATTGACCCAAATGGATAAATTGATTAAAATAAAATATATTAGTGTTTTCAGCTGATTAGAAGAAAAATAGGAAATGATGCAATGACAAGAAAGAATCAAGAAGATATCGACAAGCAATTACTCCAAGATATTTGTCAACTTTATGATATCTCAGTTAAGGATTTGAATTTCCTTGTTGCTATTGATAATAATTTTGTTTATGAATTTCAAAGAGGGGGTAAGGAATATATCTTAAAAGGAGGAACACGTCACTCTTCAGACCAAGTTCAAGCAGAACTTGAATGGATATTATTTTTGAATTCTTCAGGAATAAGAGTATCTTTACCTATTCAATCTAAAAACAACACTTATCTAGAATTAGTACAATATGGTGGTAAGGTCATAAATGCTACTGTTTTTGAGAAAGCCCCAGGAAAAGAAATAGATTATAGAAACCCAGAGGAATGGAAATAAGAGTTATGTGAAGAAATGGGAAGAACTATATGAAGAATGCATACTATAGCAGTAAAATATAATTCTGAACAACTAGCATTTAAACGAAAAACAGCTTTTGAAAGCATCCATGCGACACCTGAGAACCATCTAGATCTTATAGAAGATAGTAAAATAATCAAGAAATTCAACAAATTGAAAAAGAAACTTATTCAGCTTCCAAGAGAAAAGGATGCATATGGTTTAATACAGTATCATTTTCACTGTGAGAATTTTAAAATTAATGACGGAGAAATTATTGTTTATGATTTTGATGATTCCTACTATTTCTTCTTTATCTATGACCTTGCAACATGTATCCATGAAGCTGTATGGGATGTTCCTGACGAAAAAAAGCTAGAATTTGCAAACCGATTTATTCCCAGCCTTTGGAAAGGATACTCTGAAAAATATCAACTTAACCGAAAGTGGCTAGAATATCTGCCAGATTTCTTTAAATGGCGAGAATTCATTATCTATATAACATTGGTTGAAACATTCAATGATGAAACAACACCTGAAAGATATATACCAGAGTTGAAAGAATTTATTCCTGAATTTAAGGAAAGAACAGAGTCAGAAGACCAAATCGTCCCAATTCCAGAAAATCTGAAAGAGTGGTTCAGTGATAAGTTTTCTAACAAAAAAAAATAAAGGTTAGTTTATTTTTTCAACGTTAATTGGATTTTTCATCGTAGTATTTATATCAAAAGTTGCTAGGAAAACGTTTGTTGTTAATGTAAGAGAACCTTTTGGACAAATATCTTCACATAATGCACAAAAGCAACATTTTCCGAGATCCACTTGTGGATAGGTCTTGGGATATTTCTCCTTAAATTCTGGGGGAGCTTCAACCATTTTTATAGCTTTGTTTGGGCAGATTTTAGCACATGATCCACAGGAGATACAAGTGTCTATATCAAAATTATGCTCCCCTCTATTCCTTTCTGGAATCTCAATTCTTTCTTCTGGAAAGAGTACTGTCAACGGTCTTTTAAAGATATTTTTTAACACTTCTGATATTATACCTATTTTCATTTTCATCATCTCACCTATCAACATCTGCTGGGCACTGATATAAGCTCCAATAAATCGCAGGAACATCAGCGTAGTCCACATCAGTAAGCAGATATTCCAAAATTGGAATCATATGACTGAAAGAAGGATCACGTATTTTTACTCTATAAGGAGTCTTTTGACCGTTTGCAATCATGTAAAAAGCTCCTTCTCCACGGGAAAGTTCATTTCGAATATATATTTCACCTTTAGCTTTGTGGAATTGCACAATAGGTTTAAGGTTGGGTGTTCTAACTTCACCTTTTGGTAATCGATCTATAGCTTGAGTTATGATTTTCATACTTTCTTCTATTTCTTGCATCCCAACACTGTATCGGGCATATCCATCTCCTTCATCACGTACTGGAATATCAAACTCTAGTTCATCATAAACTTCATATGGGTCATCGCGTCTAACATCTGCTCCTACTCCACTTCCTCGTAAAATTGGACCAGTAGCTCCGAATTTGATCGCTTCTTCTTTTGTTAAGACACCAACATCTTTAAATCGTGTTAACCAGGCTGGATTCTCTTTTAAGGCAAATTTACGCATATAATTAATCTTTGGGAATAGTTTTAGAATTTTATTTTCAGCTTTTTCAGGTAAATCTTTTCGAACTCCTCCTGGGCAAATATAACCCGCAGGATACACTCTTCCACCTGTAATGAGATTAAAGATATCTAATATATAATCTCGATACCCCATAGAAACATGAAATCCTGTCATAAATCCTGTTCCCAAAGACATGACAGCATACCAAATGAAATGAGATTGTATTCTGGATAGTTCAGCTAAAATAACTCTAATGTATTTAGCTCTTTCCGGAACATCATAATTCATTAAATGGTCAACAGCTTCTGCGTGTACTAGGTTCCATTGTAGAGGTTCCAATACACAAACCCTATCTGATAGAACAGAATTTTGCATAGGTTCTCGATATTCCATCAGTTTTTCGAAACCTCGATGTAAATATCCTGGATCCGCAGTAGCTTTAAGTACTCGTTCTCCTTGCATTTGAACCTTTACTCCAAAATTACCTGATCCTGGATGTGCAGGACCAAAATGCATGGAAAAATCACCAATTTCATCCTTTTTTTGTGTACTTGTCATTTTTTCACCTCAAAATAAGTCTCTTCTCGAGGATTCTTTTGGTCATAAGTTTCTTTTCTAACATATTCTCTCCAATTGAAATCTTTCAAAAAGGGTGGTGGACCTTGCCAATCCTCTAAAAATAGAGGAGTAAGATTTGGATTACCATCAAAAATCACACCAAACATCTCATGGCACTCACGTTCACATGTTTCAGCATTTGTCCCCCAGATAGAGTTAATCGACGAAACTTTAGGTTTTTTTCTATCTATTTTTGTTTTTAATGTAAGTAAAACTTTGTGTTCATAGGACCACAAATGATAAGCTAGCTCAAATTTACCTTCTTCTAACCAATCAGTTACAGAAATGGTTGATAAATGCTCAAAACCCATTTCGTAAGCTGTTAAACAAGTTTCAACAATTTTAGAATGATCAACAATAGACCAAAGTCTTCGTTCCTTTTGAAGATTAACGGGAATATTTAATTTTGAGCTTAATTTTTCTATTAATCTTTCTTCATTGGAGGTTTTCTTGTTTTTTTGTTCTGTTTTACTCATTTCTATCACTTATCCGGGAGTTCCTCTACATGTTCAAATACTTTATAGACTGCATCATAAATCGCCTCAGGTCTTGGGGGGCAACCAGGAATGTACATAAATACAGGGAGATAATCTTCCAAACGTTTGATGGTATTGTAAGAATCCCAATACATTCCTCCTGTCATAGTACACGATCCTAAAGCAAAAACAAATTTAGGACTCGCCATTTGTTCATGTATCTGTTGCGCTCGTTTAATTGATTTAGGTGTTTGATATCCTGCTATGAATAAGGCATCAGCTTTCCTTGGAGAATTAACCGCAATCATTCCAAAACGCTCCATATCCCATCTAGAACCTACAACAGGAACAAGCTCAGTAAATCCACATGAGTTAAACCAATTAAAAACCCAAACAGATTTGACAAAAATTCTCATTACTTTTTTCTTTGTAATCATTAATAACACAATCTGAATCTGAATTTTTCACTAATAGCCATTTACGCTCTATGAATAGTCATTCACGATTCAAAATTTCATCACATATAATTCTTG
>JAUVXQ010000017.1 GCA_030603505.1 Candidatus Heimdallarchaeota archaeon
ATGGCAGCATGGATGACTGAAAATTTCACTAAAAAATTCAAACATATTATTATCTCCTCCCAATCAGAGAGTAGTAGAGAATATAGTACTGAGTCATCTTACTCATTTTACAAAGCAGGACATCCTAAACCTGATAGTCAAAGCCTTCAAGCAGCAGAAGAGGTGTTAAACCTTTTACAGTCTCTGAAAAAGGATGATTTATGTATATTCTTGATATCTGGAGGTGGGTCATCATTGTTAGATTTTCCAGATTTTAACGTCCCTTTCAATGATTATCTTTTACTTATGGAAACCATATTATCTTGTGGTGCTCCAATACATGAAATAAATATAGTGCGTAAACATTTCTCAAAAACTAAGGGTGGAAAATTTTGTGTAAATACAAGAGCTTCTATAGTTTCTTTAATAATTTCTGATGTAATAGGAAACGATATTTCCACCATTGCTTCTGGTCCAACCTTTCCTGATAAAACAACTTGGAAAGAATGTTGGCAGATTTTCCATAAATACAGTTTATTTTCTACATTACCTGATTCTATTCTTATTGTCTTAAATAAAGGAATTAACGGTACAGTTCCCGATACACCTTCAGATTCAGTTTTATTTTCTCGAGCTTATAATTTTATGATTAGTGATAATAAACAGCTGTTAGAACAAACAAAAAATGGTTTGAAGAACAATTACACAACCTCAATAGTTGACCATATGCTTCAAGGAGAAGCTTCTGAAGTTGGTAAGAATCTCGCGTATTTTGCACTCGCTAAATACTCACAGAGAAAGAAAAAATCTGAAAAGGTTTTATTATTTTTATATGGTGGTGAAACTACAGTAACCCTTAACCCAGAATACAAAGGTAAAGGGGGGAGAAATCAAGAATTAGCTTTGTCCTTTGCTCTTACTATTAAAAAAGAGATTCCAGTATATTTGATGACATTAGGTACCGATGGTATCGATGGATCTTCGTCTGCTGCTGGAGCAATAGTGGGTCCATTTACATTATCCAACTTGCAGAAAAGGGAAAAAGCTTTAAGGTGTTTAGAACAAAATGATTCTAACCGATTCTTTCGATTAGAAAGAGGAGAAATATTAACTGGTCACACCGGAACTAATCTTATGGATATCATTATTATTTTAATTTAGCAAATTATGTAGTTAGATATTGTCTTTGTTAATATTTACTCTTATTTTTTCGCTTTGGATTGCCCCTAGTAGGTCTGATAACGTTCTTTCAATTAACACTCTAGCTATGTCTTTTTTTCTTCTGAAATCCGAAACTAAATTCTTCCCATAATCAATTTGCATGAAAGTGCCATAAATTTCTTTCATTGTATTGTAAACTGATTTTGCATCCTCTATTTCATTATCTAACAGTTTTTCTAATATATATCTCCGTAACTCACCTATTAAATCTGCAATACCTAGTAAGTAAGTCTGTTCTGTTACCTTAAGTTCCTCTACCGTAGAAAATTTTCCTTTTTCTACGATATCAAGGAGCAATTTAGCTTCGGTATATTCTTGTAGAGCTACGTTAACTAACCCTAATTGGTAAAAAAAAGGTTCTGTTTCAAGAATTTTAGTCAATTCAATTAAATTATTTTCTGCCTTTTCCAAATTCTGTTCGGTTTGATTAATTTGTTTTCTATGAAAACTTTCGATACTTCTTCCCGAGTACTTCACAACATCACGGGATAATCTCATTAAATCGTCTCTGATTTCATTAAGTGAAACCAATCTTCTTTCTATCTTTTCTGATAAAGTCTGAAATATTGATGTATCTATCATTGTCAAGTAATCTCTAATAAAGGATTACTAATATCTTATGATTAGGTAAAGTTGACTTAAAAAGCAAAAGGATTAATACTTGCTTTTTTTCGTTCTAATGAAACCAAGAGGTAATTTTCAATGACGAAAGAATCTTTTGAAAATCTAAGGGTTAACATTGATTCGGCGCTTCAAGATTTTATGAATGATCAATCATTAACGATTAGAGATAATGAATTTTTCACTTACTACTATGAACAAATTAGTAAATTTTTATTCTCAGGAGGAAAGAGGTTTCGACCGGTATTAATGGCTGTTTCTGCTGCTGCTGTTAATCCCAAAATTTTGGGAAAAGATCTATTTTGTGTTTCTCTTTCACTCGAGCTTTTGCATAACGCTAGTTTAATTCATGACGATATCATGGATAAAGCTGAATCTAGACGAGGAATAAAGGCATTTCATTGTACTTTTCGAGACTATGCAACAGAAATGTATTCATCAAAAAACACTGATGTTTTGAATTATGGCTTATCCATGGGTATATTGGGAGGAGATTTTGCATATAATCTAGCATATAAAGCGATTCAAGAAGGTAAATTCAGCGCAGAAACTAAGCTAAAAGCCTACCAAGAGTTTAATGAAGGTTTTATGAGTATCGTAAAGGGTGTTATTTTAGAAACAGATATGATGAACAAGTTCGAAGTAACTGAAAAACAATATATAGAAATGAATAAAAGAAAAACAGCTGCTTTATTCGAGAAATCAGCTCGAATAGGGGCAATATTTGCTGGTGGAACAGAGTCTCAAATTGAAAACCTTGGAAATTACGGAAAGAATGCAGGAATAGCTTTTCAAATAGTTGATGATGTTATTGGAACTTTTGGTGATCCTGCAAAAACAGGTAAGCCTGTAGATAGCGATATTAAGGAAGGAAAGAAAACTATTTTACTAATTAAAGCGATAGAGAATTCCACAGAAGAACAACAGAAAATTCTCTCCAAGATTGTAGGCAATCGTAATGCAACCCAGGAGGAAATAGAGCAAGTGTGCATAATAATGAAAGAAACAGGAGCTGTGGACTATGCTAAAAAGAAGGCAGATGAGCTTTATAAAATGTCAATTGATTTCTTAGAAAAAGCTAGCCCTAAATTAAATGTACATTATAAGGAACTTCTTATCAATATTAGTAAAATGGGCGTATATAGAGAAAAGTAGTTTATAGGTGAAATATTCTGTCTTCCCAAATTTGCGAGATTGTCTGTTTAGGTACCGAACTATTAATTGGTGCTACTGTTAACACAAATGCAACATTTATTGGAAAACACTTAACTAAAATGGGATTTGAAGTAAGAAGAATTACATGTATTAGAGATGATTTAGAATTAGCAGTGGAATTTTTTCATGGATTATTTGAAAGGAAACCCAATGTTGTTATAGTTTCTGGTGGTTTAGGACCCACTTATGATGACATACAACTTGCTGTAATATCAAAAGCTACCAATATTGAAATTGACGAAAATCAAGAAGCTTTAGAACAAGTCAGGGAATATTATAAAGCAAAAGGTTTAGAGTTGACTAAGGAGAGAAGAAAGATGGCTAACATGCCAATAAACTCAACAGTTCTTGATAACAAGGTTGGAGGTGCCCCTGGATGTTTAATCCAATATGAAAACATCGATATCTTTTGCTTACCTGGTGTTCCAAGCGAAATGAAAGATATTTTTACTAGACACATAATCCCTTTCCTGTCTTCAAAAGGATATGACAAACTATACGAGATTAAGTTTCGTGTTCTAAACTGTTTTGAAAGTCAACTTGCTCCTTTTATCAACCAAATAAAAGGAAAATTTCCTTTATTGTATATAAAATCTCATCCAGTACATGAAGAATCAACAGGAATAGTATTTCACTTATCAGGTTTTGGAGATGAAGCTAAAAAGAATATACATAAAGCCAGAAAAGTGCTAGAACAACTGTTTGTGAATAATATAAAATCAGTTGAAATTGAAAATATTCGAGAATGAGAAAAATGGCTCAAAGATATTATACAATTTTTATGCTTGGGACAGCAGGAAGTGGTAAAACATTTCTCACGAGAACTTTAAATGACTGGTTCGATGATAGACGTCTAGATGTTGCGACTCTAAACTTAGATGCTGGAGTACGTAGATTACCATATAATCCAGATATCGATGTAAGAGATATCATCGATATTGATGAATTAATCGATAAATATCAACTTGGACCAAATGGGGCGATGATAGCCAGTATGGATCTTATTGCAACGAAAATTGACAAGATTAAATCTGAAATCGACTATTTGAAACCAGAATACTTGCTTATTGATACTCCAGGGCAGATAGAACTTTTTGCATATCGAAGTAGTGGTCGTCTAGTTTCTTCTATTATAGCAGAAGAAAGTCAATCTGTGTCTGTATTCTTAATCGATCCTTCACTTATAATACGTCCTGAAGGATTCTCAAGTCTATTACTTCTTAGTGTTTCTATTGCTTTCCAACTTTCACTTCCACAAATAGTAGCAATCTCAAAGGAAGACCTTATCGAAAAACAACAATTGGAGAGACTTGAAAGATGGATTGAAGAACCTTCGACACTTATTGCTGATATAAGGCAAATCCAAAATATTTCTCTCACGCAACAGCTTAGTCTAAGTGTTATTGATTTGTTAAATCAGTTTAAAGTAACGGGTGAACTGCTCCCTATCAGTTCTCAAAGTGGATTTAATATTGATACTCTTGTTGGTATAATTGAAAGAGAATTTGGAGAAAAAGATGATTTTTATGAATGAAACAAATTCAAAACTACTCGCCAAATCGCCTTTGTCTTCTTTGATATGTTCTTACGGCTCTCCAAAGATCAATTTTTCTAAACAAAGGCCAGTTAACCTCAGCAAAATAATATTCTGAATATGCTGATTGCCAAAGCAGAAAACCAGATAATCTTTCTTCGCCGGATGTTCGAATGATTAATTCAGGATCAGGTAATCCATTGGTGTAAAGATATTTGTTTATTAACTCCTCATTTATTTCTTCATCACTAAGATTTCCCTCTTTTGATTCATAAATGATTCTTTTCAGAGCATCCACTATTTCAGCTCTCCCACCATATGCCATGCATATATTTAATCTGTAATTGTTATACTCTTTTGTAGCACTTTCTGTTAATTCTATCTCTTTTTGAATCTCTTTTGGTAACATTGAAAGTCTTCCTAAAACTTTGATGCTCACCTTGTTCTTGTGAATTCGAGGGTCTTCTCTAATTTGAATCAGTTTATTTTTTGCTAGATTCATAATTATGTCAACTTGCTTTTTATCTCTGGAAAAATTGTCTGTAGAAAAAATCCAGCATGAAACAACTTTCACACCAAGGTCCCATATCCAATCCAGAACTTCTTCAAGCTTCTCAGCTCCCAACTCATAACCTACTTCGTAAACTACACCTAACTTTCTGCTTGCACGACGATTGCCGTCTAAAATAATACCTATATGTTCTGGGACATTGCCTTCTTTTATTTCTGATTTTAATTTCTTTTCATAAATCTTATAGATAAATTTCGGGACTAACCAGTACATAAAAGTCACCATTGGTAATTACTAATATTTCGAAACTATGCCGTTCTGGCAATTCTTAATCAACATTTTCTTTGCTATTTTTAAGCAATTGGAAGATTGTTTTTTTGAAGCGTATTTTTATGTCCTCATTTTTTATTATCTGATAAATCCTTAAGAGTTATTAAGTAATCGATATATGGTGTGTAATTCTTAACTTCCTCTTTTGAAGGACATACTAATAATACCTCAACTTTCTCTCGAGCTGCGATTACTACAGGAAGTAAAGAATCATCATTTATTCCTATACAAATAACATCCATTTTCTGAGAATTCAGTATATCTAAAACCTCTAAAGTGAGATGGATGTCATTATTAGAGGGAACAATAATTGGGGATATACCTTTACTAATAAACATGACATGAATTTCAGAAGATAATTGTTGATCAAAGATAACGATATTCTTCCTTATGCTTCCAATTTGCTGAATCTGATCTAATAGTTGTTCAATCTTCAAAGGATTTATAGAAGTCATTAAATTTCCCGTAAAAACGCATCCTATACTTTTTTCATGTCTTCTTAAAATTTTTAGGACCCGTTGAGACATCGACTTCAAGAAAGTAGATATTTACATCTATTTATACATTCGTCTTAAATCAACACGCATGGCATCACATAAATTATTACGGGGTTAACAAATCTTAAGTTAGCTTTTACTTTTGATTAATAGAGATTAATTGTATATTTATTATGCTTTTAAAGTGAAACCTCTATTAAATAACGTGATGGATAAAGAGAAAAAATAACCTATGTAAAGAATTCCTCTTGCCAGTCTGAATAGATTTAATAATGTGAAAGAGAAAATACTAACAAAATAGCGGAATTTATAAATCCTCTTTGACTAATATAATAAAGGGTAGTGCGAAATGGCTTTTGGTATAACATTCGAAAACAAAACAACAGAATTAAAAACTGCTCTAGCAGATTTAAAAATAAAAGTTCCAGAGATAGAAAGCGCGGCAATTGTATCAATTGAAGGCCTCCCTATAGCTTCTGTACTCCCTCAAGAGATTGAAGAAGCTCGTCTTGCAGCTATGACTGCAGCAATGTTGTCTCTTGGTGAAAGAGTAGCTCAAGAAATGCAAAGAGGAGAACTAGAAAAGATTTTCATAGAAGGAGCTTATGGTTACATCATTACTATCTCTGCAGGAGCAAATGCTGTACTTACTGTGTCAGCGAGAAAAGAAGCAAAACTTGGCTTAGTCTTCTTAGATATGGCACGTGCTTCACAAGAAGTTGAACGTTTATTGACATGACCCAAGTGTAAGGTACATATGTTGTACATAAAAACAAGCTGATATTATATTTTCAATTATTTCTTTCTCTTGCATTGCTTACTATTATCTGTAGTTTTTCTTTTACATTGTTTTTCTCAACACTCACATTACGAAAAGTCTTTAAAAACTACTTATTCTTCCTCTTTTGTGTAATATGATGGATGAACCAACAGTTGAGCAAAATAATATAGAGGAGATAGCTGTTGAGTTGAGTAAACTTCAAGAAGAAATCCAGATTCTCAAAAAAGAAAGAGATGAAAATAATACTCTAACAAAAGAAGCTTTAACAAAACGAAACGAAATCAACCAAGAGATAAGCCATCATTTGAAAACGGCAAAGGAATACGTTTCTAAAAGAGATGAGACTAATACTCAAGTAAAAGAGTTGAAAGACAAAAGGAAAAAAGTTCAAGAAACTCTTAAAGAGAGCAGAATGGAACTTTCATCACTTTCTGAATCAGATGAAAAGATGGGTGAAAGTGAACTCAGAAAAAACAGAAAACAGATGCATAGGTTGAATGATCAAATCAAAAAGCTTGAATGGAACCTTCAAACTCAAATTTTATCGACAAATAAAGAGAAAGAGATAATTCAACAGTTAGAAAGTTTATCTGAGCAATTTAATGGAATCACTAAAAAGGTTAATCTCTCTACAAAAGAAACTCAGCTGTGGCAGGTTATAAATTCTTCACAGAAGAAACTCCATGGTTTAAATCAACAAATAATTAATGCAGCAAAAGAATCTCAAATCTATCACAATTTAGGATCACAATCTTTTCAACAAGTAAATAAGCTCCGAAAAGATGCCAATGACTGGCATAATAAATTTTTAGTAACTAAAAAGAAAGCTGATCATCTTCACAGAGATTTCCTTTCCAAAGTACGACTCAGGCATGAATTAAGACAACAAATGAAAAATATCCAAAAACAGATTAGGAAAGAAAGGAAAGATCAAATACAAAGTAATCTCGAGGTGAATGTTCAAAAGGCTTTTTTGAAGTATGAAGCAGGAGAAAATCTCTCATTGAGCGAGTTTCGTTTACTTGTTGAGAAGGGTTTGCTTTAATACCTCCCCCCTTTATCTCAGAAGAAGTTATATCGAGTTAGATTTTTTTAAATGGCCATATCACAAGTATCCTTACTTTAAGTAGGGTTAGCTTATTCAAATATTAGAGAAATTAACTGATCCGTAAAATCAAGAACTCTTTTTTCAATAGTTTCTTTTGCTGTAGCAATTTTTCTCCCTACTTGTTCTAATTCTCTTCGAAGAGGTAGAGTAATTCTGTCTATATCAATTTTGAGATTGTCAATTTCCTTTTCATATCTTTTTATCTTGACATCTATTTCCATTTCTCTGAATTTATCGTTTATTGCATCATTTTGTTGTATCAAGAATTTTGCTCTTTGTTGGAATTTTAGCAACTCATCGTTTAATATTTCATCTATGTTTTCATAAGCTCTCTTAAGTTTATCTTTCTTCATTTGAATAGCTGGAAGAGTGCTGCTTTCTTTAAGAGTGTTCAATATAGCCTTTAAACCTCTATAACCATCTGATTCTCTTATTAAAACTCCTAAAGGATCTTTTATCAAATTTTTTAGTGTTTCTTTGTCATAGTTATCGATTTCTATTTTCTTTGATTCTGCTGCTTTAATCACTTTATTTGAGAGTTTCTTAATTTCTGATACTTTATTTGATAGAATAATTTCGATTTTTTCTAATTCGTTCTTATTCTGTTCAAATTGCACAAAACCAGGATGATCTTTGAGTTCTTTTAGCACATCATTCTTTTCTTCAACTATTTTTGTTAATCTCATAATATCTTCTGAGTGTGAATTAATTTCTTTATTCAACTCAGTTCTACGTTGAACATTGATTTGCAATTCTTCGATATCATCGATGACTCTTTCATATTTTATGATTTCAGAATAATGTACCATTGTCTTATTTTCAAACTTGTGGACTTCTTCTTTTAATCTCCCTAGAACTCGATCAAGATTCTTTACTTTGTCTTTGTAAGAGCGGTCTCTTTTTAACCATGAAAGGTATTTAGAGAGGATATTCATATATGTAGCAATTTGATTTTTACATATATTATTGTATTCTTCAATTTTGTAGTAAGTTACTGCTTTTGGTGGTTCTATTTTTTCAAATATTTCAATTGTTTTATTAAAAATTGTTGTGGCATAATTATGGTACACATCAGGGTCTTTAATATCTGAGTAGTCAAACCTGTGAGCTGCTGTTATTAAATCTTCAATTTTATTATGAATTGTTCTTATATTTTTATGAGCATTATTTCTGTAACTTGCTAGAGTTGAAGATATCTGTTTATTAAACCAGTTTAATGCATCGCTTAATAGCAACTTTTGAGTCATTGGTGTATACCTGTCAAGGAAATTATCTGCAGTTTGTTTTTTAATATTTTGATGGAATAGTTTGAAAAAAACTTTTCTTTTCAAGAGCAAAAAAGAAATAAAAGAAAATGTCAAAAGAAGAACTATGAAATCTTTTTCTTTCTTTTGTAAAGGCCATGAAAAAGTACTAGGAACGCATAAAACAACTATTGAAATTACTACAGATACGGATTTATCATTAAAAGGAGATTGTATAATAGGAATAAATGCTAGCAGTTCTCTAAGTGTTCTACCTGAAACTATCAAAAATTCTATTAGGAGCTTAAATGCTGAAATTGTTCTCCTAATTGAGGTGGATAAATATTGTGAAAAAATACTAGGAAAAGGTCATCCTAATCTATTATTATCCGATAAAAGAGCAATAATAGTAAGAAAAAGTAATTTTGTATGCCCTAGAACTTTGATGATAAACGCAGATAAGTCTGCAAGTCAACTTTCAAGAGAAATGATTGATAAAATGACAAATCCCGAAATGGAAATGAAAGTTACAATAGAAATCTACAGAGGAGAAACCTCAACTTCTAAACAGACATGAATTTCTCTTGGAGCGCTTTCTCTTATTTTATGAAAATTCACAATTTTACTTATTTTCCACGCGTTTCTCTTTAAACCATCTTCAAGTATTTGTTGAGTTTCCTTCTCAGCATTTTCTGCATTAACAAAATGGTAGAAGTAAAGGATTCCTCCTGGTAGAATTATATTACACATAACATCAAGAAAATTATGTGAATGGCTAGGAAGATTCATTATAATTCGGTTTGTTTTAGGTATTTCGTTTATAATTTCTCTACAATCATTATTTATTGGAATAATTTTTCCTTTGAGTTTATTGATTTTTATGGATTCTTCCAAACATTCAATAGCTCTTTGGTTAATATCGATCGCATAGATAGTTACATCATGTTTTTTTGCAATGTGAAGGGGGAAAGCTCCAACACCTGTAAATAAATCTGCGATTATCTCCCGATTTTTACAACTTAAAGCAACACGATGGTGCTCATTTCCAAGACGAGGGCTAAAATAAGCATCACAAATATCAACATATAATTTGATTCCGTGTTCTGTATGAAGAGTACAACATTTTTTTTCTCCTGTTAAGAAATCTAATTCTCTTATTCTTTTTTGACCTGAAACTGGAGATGCTTTTCTATATATGGTTTTTACTGAAGAAATAATAGACAATAATTCCATTCCAATTATTTTTTTATATGCTGTTATTTCTGGTGGAATATCAATTACGACTATGTCTCCAATCACATCATAAGATTTTGGTACGAACATTTGGAGATTCTCTGGAATTATATCTTCTAAAGCTTCTTGTAAATTATTGGGTGATTTTTGAATTTTTAAAAAAGTAAACTCCCCAATTTCAAGATTGACTTTTTCATGAAAACTTGATAGCAGCTTTTCAGCTTCTTTCATAGCAAGAACTATTGGAATAATCAAATTTTCCTCCTCTCTTATGAATGCTAAAGAATGGTCAATCACTCCAAGCGAAATTAGTTTTTTACGCATGATTTCAGCTTGAGAGTAAGGAATACGAATTCCACAAGTAACAGCTTTCATTAATTAACGTCACGAAGGAAGCTTTTAAGAGTTATTTTTTTGTATAAGAAACAAAACAAAGATAATTAGTGATGTGGCTGTTAATTGGTAAAAGCTATTTTGATATTGAAGAAGAGTGGTTCTTGTCGATATTATCGTGTTTACAATGATGAGTGGAGAAAGGATGATATACAGGTAGGAATTGTAAGCTATTTAACCGCTATCACTTCAATTATCACAGAATTGGGCGAAACATCACCAAAATATTTAGAGTTTGAAGATTTCGATATTATTTGTGAAACAAAGAACGATTATATTTTGGCTATTGTAAAAGATCAACATACAAATCAATCAGTTGTAAAAAGAGTGAAGAATGAATTCAAAAACAACTTTCGTCCTTTAGTAAATGAAGATGATCTCAATAGCCTGTTAGCTGAAGAATCATTCCTTTTAAAAGAACAAAAATATATCTCTAGATTTGCTAGACATTTAAATTTAATTATAAATAAACGTGTTAACCTGGAAACGGAAATTGCTGTGGAAAGCAAAGATGAAGACAGCGATGTTCTATTGATTAGTGACGTTGACTTACTTATAGCTACAAGTTCAGGGCAACCAGTATATATGATGACTACACTTTTGTTACCTTATGATGCAGTACTTTTTTCTTCTTTCGTATCCGCAATATTAGATTTAGGGCAACTTATAGGGATAGGTAAATTAAAAAAAATAGAGGGAGAAAAGTTAACCATTTATTTCAAAGTAATCCAAAAAGCTTTTGCTATTGTTATTACCCAGAATAAAAACCAGAAGAAAGCCTATCAAAAATTTGCAGAATTTGTTGCTGAAGTTTGCAATGATTGGTTAAGTTTTGATAGTGATGGAATCGAAGGAGCATTTGAGATTTTTGAGAATAGAAAGCAATTTGAACAGATGCTTCAAATAATCTTGGACTCAGAAACTTGGGAAAAGCACCTGATAAAGGAGCAAGAAAGAGAGATAATAGCTGTACAAACTATAGAAAATTTTTAGGTTTCTAAGAAAGACATATATTATAAGTGTGGTAATATAATACACAAAAACAGACATTTAATGAATAGGATTAATTAGAAGGGTCATTCAATGAATTCATTTATTAAGAAATTCATTCTTATAAGTATTCTATTATCTACGTGCTTTTTATTAACTGATTTCAGTACAATAACAAAAAGTAAATCTCTTTCTGACAATGTTAATATTTATTCTCAAAACAAATTTTTAGTTGAACATGAAGCGATAATTATACTATCCGATGACGATATGATATCTTATAATTTCCCTGGGAATGGAACAAAAGAAGATCCTTATATTATTGAAAATTATAATATAACAACTACATATAATAATGCAATAACCGTTTCTACAACTACACTATCAATAATTATACGCAACTGTTATCTTTCAGGACATTCTTATGGAATATATATTAGTAATGCAAAATATGACACCGTTGAAATCATGAATAATACTTGTAACAATAATTTAGTTAATGGAATAAACATTCATTACACTTCTCGAACTGTAGTAAAGAATAACACATGTACAAATAACACAAAGGGAATGTATTTTATTTATGGTAATGAAGCTATTGTATCAAATAATAATTGTTCAGGTAACAGTGATTATGGTTTGCAATTTTTACACTGTGATGCGGGATTAATAACCAGCAATATATTACAAAACAATGGTGGATATGGTTTGTATCTAGCTCAAGATGTTGATTATCACGTGGTACACCATAATAGATTTGTTGATAACAATAAGGGAGGAGAATCACAAGGTTATGACAATGGTGAAGGAAATATTTGGTATGATGTTTTATCTTCTGAAGGTAATTATTGGTCAGATTGGTCAGGTATAAACTATTATAATATAGACGGATCTGCTGGAAAAACTGATAAATATCCTCTTGATGAAGATGGCATTTCTCCAACTGTTACAACAGAAACAAGCACGACATCAGAGGTGACTATTTATTTTATGCTTGATTTTATAGTAATAATTTTAGTAGTACTAAGGAGAATGATAAGAAACCAAAGGTTATTTTTGAAATAAATTGAGATATGGCGAGCCATGCCGGATTTGAACCGGCGACCGACGGATTACTCTACGAGATGATTTTCAGCTAATCTTGTTTAAGAGTCCGCTGCTCTACCTAGCTGAGCCAATGGCCCTTTTTTCTTGAACAATTGCCCTAAATCTATCGTTCATTCATCTCTCCCTTCCATTTTTTAATAAAACTTTCGTTTTCAAACTTACATTTTTAAATAATTCTACTAAGTAAGTAGTTAACGGATTGTATATTGAGTGATATAAGGAAGTTGTATAATTGAAAGCTCTTGAATTTTTTAACAATACAAGAAAAGAATGTTTAGATGACTTGTTTGATTTTATTAGAATTCCAAGCGTTACAAGAGATCGAAATGCAGTAAAGGAAGCCGCAGACTGGTTGATGAATCGTTTGAAGAAAACAGCTGATTATGCAGAATTACTAGATACTGTGGGAAATCCTGTTGTTCTCGCCAAATGGGATCCTCAAAACGATAACAACATTCATCAAAAAGTACCGTGTATATTATTTTATGGTCATTATGATGTCCAACCTCCCGAACCTCTTGACAAATGGATTTCACCTCCCTTTGAGCCTGAAATAAGGGATGGAAGGATTTATGCAAGGGGTGTAGGGGATAATAAAGGACAACTTTTTGCTAATCTTCGTGCTATCGAATGTATTCATCAATCTAATGAGCTGGGTGTTAGAGTAATATTTGTTTTCGATGGAGAAGAAGAATTAGGTTCACCAAATCTTGAAAAAGCCTTAGAAAAAAAATCTGAACTCTTTAAAGATGTAGATCTAGTTATTGTTTCTGATGGTCCAGCTGATCCAACTTGGAAACCCACTTTAGAATTTGGAGCTAGAGGAATTCAAACAATACAAATAAATCTACAAAGCGCTAATGACGATGTACATTCAGGTAATTTTGGTGGCATCCAGCCCAACCCAATGTGGGATTTAATTTCGATTTTAAAAACAATGAGAAATGATGGTGGTAAATGTTTAATCGAAGGTTTTTATGATGATGTCTTTACTCCTTCAAAAGAAGCTCTAGACGCTGCAAAAGCGTTGAATCGAAATCCAGAGGTATATAAACGACAATTAGGAATAGATTATTTTGGAGAGGAATTAGATCAACCTCTGTCGCATAGAGTAATGTTCAGACCCACATTTAACATTAGAGGTATTCAATCTGGAAGTGTAAGAGGAAAAGCTAAAACGATTATACCAAAAGATGCAGTTGTTGAAATAGATGTACGATTAGTTCCTAATCAAACTCCAGAAAAGATAGAAAAGTTATTTCTGGCACATTTAGGTAAAATTAGACAAAAATCAGAGAGAATGGCAGCTGTTATTGATAGATGTGAAACAAAGTTTGGAGCTAGTTTTTATCCAATGTTTACATCCTTAGAACTTCAATGGACAAAAATTTTAGAAGAATCTATTGAAGAAGGTTTTCAAGAAAAATCATTGAAGGTTCCCCTTGCAGGAGGGAGTTTACCTTTATATTCTCTATACAAAGTTATAGAAAAACCAATGTACATTATACCATATGCTCAACCAGATGAAGCAAACCATGCTCCAAATGAGAATCTAATGGTGGAATGGTTTGAAAAAGGAGTAAAAACTAGTATTATTTTATTAAGAAGATTAGGGAAAGAAGAAATAGAGAAGTAGCTTATTTATGTAATATTTACTGTCTTTGATATAATCCTATTATATTCCTTTCTCTTTTTGCAATCCTAAAAGGATATTAAGAAGTTCAAAACTTAAAGCATATGAATGAAACGATAATCAATGATTCTCTACGCATTGTAATCACTGGAGGTTCAAGTGGCATAGGTGAAGCAGTTGCTTTTGAAATGGCTAAAAACAATCATCGTTTTTTCCTTATGGGACGAAATGATGTTAGACTGAAGAAGATTGCAGAGAGTTTACATTCTCTAGGTTGTGAAGCATACTATGATGTTGGAAATGTCGGGAACGAAGAAGATACAGAACGTATGTTCAATAATATCAAGCAAAAACTAGGTGGAATTGATGTTCTTTTTGCTAATGCTGGTGTAGGTTATTTTGGTAATCTGGAAGATTTAACAATTGAACAATATTATGAGCAGTTCAATACAAATGTAAAAGGTGTTTTTCTTTGGATGAACAAAACACTACCTTTATTGAAAGCACAAAATAAAGGGCAGATTATAGTAACATCGTCGAATCTAGGATTGAAAACAGCAGCAAAGTGTAGCCTTTATGCAGCAACAAAACATGCTGTTCAAGCTATGGTTGGGTGTTTACGTGATGAGTTAAAAGGGACAATGGTGAAAGTAGCTACTATTAATCCTGGGTCAGTGGACACTCCTTGGTTTGATGGTAAGAATGTTGACAGAAATAAAATGCTCTCTTCGAGTGATGTAGCAAAAGTAGTAAGGATGATTATAGATCAAAACGAAACCAGTAATATAGATCACATATTATTACTACCTGGGAAAAGCTAATATTCTAATCACTTTCAATGTAAAAGAGAAATACAACTTAAATTTGATATAACTTTTTTAACATAACATCTCTTGCTAAAGATTGAAAGGCTCGCTTAACACCTATTCCTTCTATTGCGATTGTCTCAAAAACTGGGATACCAACCCCCAAATCTAAGGCATCTATCAACTCTCTTTTATCCATAGCATCTGGAACATCTCTTTTATTCAAAGATAAAACTATAGGAATTTCAGTTATGATTTTGTCTCCTAATTCTTTTTTCAATTCTTCTGCTGATTCAACGTTATCTGCTAATAAATCTCTTGATGAATCTGCCACAAAAAGCAATCCATCTACTCCTTTTAATACCAAAGATCTCTGATGTCTATGTCTTCTTTGTCCTGCTACTGTATATATATCTAGAATAACATTTGATGTTGCCATGAACGGGCTAAAGTCAAAATAAATCGTTCGTCCAGAAGGATCTTCAATACTGTTCAATCCTCCTTTTTTAATTCCAGTTACATCTGTATGAAGTTTTTTAAGAAATGTTGTTTTACCAGACATACTTGGTCCAACAAAAACCAGCTTAAAGTGCATTTTTCCAGATGCGTCTTTTCTCATCTTCTATCCTCGATAATTTGCTTTGAAATTAGCTTTTGACTCTTAATACGATTAAAATATAATCGTTTTCAGGTGCTACTAGTATTTCACCTTTGCTGGTATCTAACGTGAAAAAATTCAATTCCCCTTCTCTTAGTTCGGTTACAACTGCTTTAGCTCTTCCAACTAAAGAAGCTACTAAGGCAGAAACATTTTCCCTCATTTCCATAGATAAATTCGTTGTGCTTGAGATAGGTAAACCGTCATTACTTGTAATTATAACGCCTCTTACGCCAGGATGCGTTTCCAATTTTTTAAGGGTTTCTTCAAATTGTTTTTGTGAAATCATAAAGGGTTCTCTCCTTGCATGATTAGTACTCAATCTAATAATTAGTCTTTCATATTTAAATTAAATTATAGTGTACGTATTATTAACCTATTTTTAAAGAATTTGTTATTCTCAATCCTTTTAAAGAAACCTTCTATTAAAAGGTTTCAACAACAAAGTTGTAATTATTCAAACTTACATTATTCCTTCGAGACTTTTGCATAAAATTAAAAACATAAGATGTTGAGTCTAATATAGGTATGTATCAAATGAAACCTGATGGTGAACTTCTTCGGGAAAAATTAAATGTATTATCAAAAC
>JAUVXQ010000095.1 GCA_030603505.1 Candidatus Heimdallarchaeota archaeon
TAGCTCTTCCATCTCTCTCTTTTTCAATAGGTTTCAAGCTATTTTCAAAAGATTATTTCAACTTCATCCTCATGGGTGGTGGTGTCCTCCTGATAGTTCTTGGTTTTTTTGCTGAAACCTACGATCTAAATAAAAAACTTCTAGAACTATTGAAAAAGATAAGAATTTCTCTTAAAAAAATCTTGATGAGGATAAATTGGAAACTGTTTTTGTCCCCTTGGAATATACTTTCTCTTGCAGGAATTTGTATTATTATACTAACTGCTTTATCTATTTTAACTGGATTAGTAGATCTATTCTTCTATTTAATAGCATTAGGATTGATTCTCTTGAATATTGTCATTCATTTCAGGAAAGAGATCTTAAGGTTAATAATGGAAGTTCTGGAATTACTTTCAATACCTTTTAGAGCGATTGCTAAAGCTATAAAACAGATCCCCAAAATAATATCTAGATTTGCAAAGTGGCTGAAAAACATAACAATAAGAATCGCTGAAACTATATGGGATGCTCTGAAATTTATAGTTGTCAAGAATTACCTTCTCCTATTTTGTGTAGGAATCGCACTATTCTTTTTAACACAAGATCTAGACCTCGAAATACGAATAGCTTTATCAGCTCTTATTTGCTGTATTGCTTTAATCAAACCTCTAATTGATTATAGAGAACAAATCGGGGATAAAGTCTCAAGTGCGAGATTATATGTTTATAAAACCGCTAGATTACCCAAAAAAGTTCTTAGATGGCTTCCAAAGTGTCCTTACTGTTCTCACCAAATTCTCATGGTACAAGTGAGTGTTCTCATTGTGGAAAAGTGTTAACAAAATGCTACATTTGTGGAATCTCAATAGAAAGAAAAGATGAAGTTACTGTTTGTTTAGATTGTGGAAATATTTTCCATTATAATCACTACATGACTTGGGTTAAACTTAAAGGAATGTGTCCTATCTGCAAGAAAAAAGTAGAAGACGTTAAAAAATCCAAATTCTCAGCACTTTACCCATTAACAGCTGAATCATCAGCTGAATAATGAGTGAAAGAGTCAAAAAGATTATGATTGACTTATTTTATGTAGGATTATGCCTGTCTACAAGTCGATTGCAGACTCGATTCATAAATACATAGAGATTCCTAAGAAAATATATGTTGATCTTATAGATACTGTTCCTTTCCAAAGACTTAGAAGATTGGGGCAAGTTGGAGGGGTTCATATATCTTATCCTTCAGCTACTCACAGCAGATTCATCCATAGTTTAGGGACCTTTCATATTGCTAATAGAATAGTTACAAATCTGAAAAGGAAACGACCAGAGTTAGTCTCAAAAGACACTGAAGAACGTATCCTCATATCGGCTCTTATTCATGACATTGGTCATGGACCGTTCTCTCATTTGTTTGAGGATGCTATTAAAATGCTTTGTAATAAATCTGAACTTCAAAGTTATGAAGACAAATATTCTGCTTTTAGAAAACATGAAAATATTACAAAACAATTTGTAATAGCTGAGGAGTCTGAAATTAGTAGGATTTTAGATTATGGGGGTTATGATAAAAAGAGAATTGCTGATCTTATTATTGGCAGGAGCGGGGATGATAAAACATTCGTAAACCAAATAATCGCTTCACAGTTAGATGCTGACTCTTTGGATTATTTAATGAGAGATTCTGTTGCTACAGGTGTATCATTTGGATTATATAATCTCGAAAGACTTTTTGCTATGATGGATATTTCTCCTGAAGGTAGGCTTATCGTTAAAGAAAAAGGCCTTCAGTCAACAGAACAAGTCATTATAGCACGTTATATGCAATTTACAAGAGTTTACTTCCATAAGACTGTTCGATGTTGGGATTTCATGCTTAAGCTTTACATCTCACAGTTATTAGAAAATATTGAACTAGGAAAAGATCTTACTATTCTCCCCTTCATTCAAGATTTTGTAGATGAACCAAATTGGAAAACACTTATCCCTCTTACAGATGACATTTTTTACACTCAACTCCAGCTTTCTGCTGATAAAGAAACGAACGGAGATCATATCAAGCATCTAGCAAAAGATTTTCTGCGAAGATCTCTTTTCAAGAGTATTCCACTGACAGAGAAGATGGCTTCTATAATAGACAATGAAAGAGCTCAAGTTAATGCTATTATAACAAAATATGGTTATCCTGAAAATTTTTGGGATATTGATAGATTTGTTTCCAGGTACTATACACCCTATGACGAAGCAAATAAAGATGCTATTACAATCAAGATGAAAGATGGACAATTAAAGCAGTTATCTGAGGTTTCAGATGTTGTTTCAAGTCTTTCCAAACCCAAGTACAATAATTTGCTTATTTTTCCAGCTGCTTGCAGAAAAGATATTACAACTTTTATTAAAAAAATAGAAGAATAGATGAAGAAATAGAACTAATTCTTCATTTCCATCTGTTTTGGACGTGTTATTTCTCGTGCAATATCATATTTCTCACGATGAAGTATCTCCCCGCAATATCTACAGACACTGTATTTTCTTTTCATAGTCTCTCCACAGTATGGGCATCTCTGCAAAGATTTTAGTACACGTAATCTGAACTGCTTAAACAATAGCACCCAGATAACACCAAGAGAACCTAATATTTTTGCTATGTCTGATTGAAGAAGGTATTCAAACCAAGTGTAGATACGTTCAAGAGTTCCGAGAAGTGTAAATTGTAATGACATATTGAACCATGTAGGTTTGAAGTTCCCAGATGTTATGATAATTGAAAGCTCTGAATCTTCTTTTATCTTCGAAGTAGATAATATAACAGATGTTGGCAGATTGAATTGATTAACGCCTGAAGTGCTGTTTTGCATTATATTATTAATATAAATCCTAGCTTTTGGAGACTGAACATTTGCCTGAATACTAGATTCCACACTCAGAGAGATGGGTAAGTTTAATCCTTCTTTAACCGTTGGAGGAGAAGGACTTAGTGTCAGTATTAAGGAGTTCCTAAGGATTTTTATCGTTTTTTCTGTTATTTTTGAGAAGTAGCCTATTTTACTTGCCATAATAGTTATATTAGTACTTATAGCTGAAAATTCATCCTGAGCTTGGAGGAGTTCTTCTCTGTTATCTGGTAGAAATCTTTCTATTGGTAGTTCAATATACACATAACCAGAAGTATCTGTCGTGTGAAACAATACTTCATCATTAATAGTGAAGTTGACATAGGCATTTTCGATACCTATTCCATCTTCATCATGGCAGAAAATAGCAAAGAAAATATGTTCATCATAACCTTCAATAAATTCTATATTTGTAGGTTCAGTTACTATCCCAATTAATTTGGTGATATAGAACTTATGAGTGTGTTCTAGAACAACAAATGCTGCCCTTTTTGCTTCTATTTTCAATTCTTGGTGGCCACCTTGAAGTGATGTGAAATTTAATTGTTCTAATAGTGAAGGAAGCATTCTTAAGCCATCTAGAATGGTTGTTATAAGAGGGAGAGTTAGTACATCTGTGATGTTTGCATCAATTGTTAAACTAAGATGTATTTCAAGATCTTTAGGTAATAAAGCGAAACTACTACCATATATCGAAGAGGTTTCTGAATTATCAATTGCCCAATCGAAGGTTATTTCTTCACCTACAGGCGCAATAACAGGAGTTACTAAGTCTATAATTATGGGAAAGAATTTTGTTAACATAGTAATAGCATGATAATTCACAATTAGAGGGTTAAGATGTACTTCCTGCCAATTCAGAAATATAGGTGCAAGTGATGCTGTTATTCCTCCTCTAAAGAACAAGGGTTCTTCAAAAACAGTTTCTTCCAATGCTTCATATAAGGTGGCTAAAGCATAGAAATCAGGTGGTATACTCCATCTATCATAACTTGCTCTATAGAATTCAGTATATTGTGATAATGCAATACAATTTTCATAAGTGAAAGCAAAGGGAGATAGTGAAGATGATGTTAAATTATAACTTGTGTGAAGAAGATTAGTCTTAAAACTAAGGAAAATGCTTGGAATTGAAGCTATTTCGATGGCTTCAGCTAAAAAGAAATAAAAGTCTGACATATACATATCACCGTCGTCCACTGAGTGTAGAAAAGTTGACTAATCTTGCCATACGCACTCTAACTGCATATGAGGGGATGTAGAGAGAGAGTAAAAAAGAACGTTTTTTTCTACGGGTTTATATATAAATTTAAACATATAGAGATAGAGATAGTGTGATCTTCATCACTTACCTGTTTCGCAACTACACAAGTGGTTGTCCCTCAGTTAACTATCCATGAAACAGGGAGACTAGCTAGCTCCGTGGTGATGATACACTAACTATAATGGAAAAGTCTTCGTGACTACCCCTCAACGCACGTGAGGGGTCAAGGGTGAAACCCCCTTCAAACGACGGTTAGAAAGCCTCTGGCAATTTTAACCAAGTTTCATAACGTGCGTAATAATACTGGTAATCACTTTGTTGTAATAGCGCAGTTGCCATATACAAATTACCTCTTAGGCTAACTTGATAGTCACTATCATTACCTGATCCTACTGTTTCTACATATGCATCAAAATATCCAAAACTTGGGATATTTACTTTAGTTATACCTAAAACGAAGTAGTTATCCATAGCTTTCTATGTTTCATTATAAAACAGAGAGTTATCATAAGCTAAATAGTTAGCCATCGAAAATAGGGCTGTAACTTCAGCTGAAGCATAATTAGAAGTGCCTGTTGTTTTATATGTTATTGAGTCAAGGTAGAGGGTTGTATTAATTGATTGGGATATTGATCCATATAGGAGATTTACAAGCTGAGAAAGTGTCGAATTAGCTTTGTTCCAAAAGGTTATAGCTCTAACATCCAGTGTAGTGTCAAGAGCAAGGGCTAGACGCTCGTACATCAAAACTAAGAGAAGTTATCTGAAGCATAAACTGAGGTTTTTGTAATCTCTTTTTTACCTATTATGAAAGTTCCATTAATATCTAATTTAAGTGCTTGAACTACGTTAAGTGCTTCTTCTAAGAAAATATCTTCTTGAGTCGTGAAAAACATATCAATGAATGCTAAGACCATTTGAACAATAGAGAGATCAAAGGATCTGTTGTTAGGATTATCAATTAAAGGATAAGAATTTTTTGCATAATCATTGACATCCATAGCATTCTTTAAACTATCACTTAGGATTCTGTTCGTCTCTGTATCACCAGTTGCTTGTAATGTCGCAGGAGATTCTGTATCTACTACTTGCATACTCAAATAATCTTTTTCAATTGTCGAATAGCTACTAGGTATGGTTGTGGATTTAACCATAGATAAGTTGCAGAATAGCAATAGTAAGAACAAACTCATAATCTTTATTTTTTTCTGCATAGAGATAAGATATTGCTATCACAAAAAAATGTTACTCATAAAAATTAGTACTTCCGCAATAAGCCTTTTACTATCTCCCACCTCC
>JAUVXQ010000044.1 GCA_030603505.1 Candidatus Heimdallarchaeota archaeon
CATCTACGCGAGGTTTATAACTAGGAGCTTCACCACTGCTAACCTGCAAGATTTTGATACTCGCTCCATTACGTAGATATTCCAAGACTTTGGGAGGGAAGAGAATACGGGCTTTAGCTTTCTTTTTTCCTCGTTGAGGGAAACCTAATTCTGTCCATCCTTGCTTTTTAACTTTTGCAGTCAATACTTTAGCATTACCTTCACGGGTAATAACAAACTCTTTCTTCATTAACAATTTAATTGGTAGTTTTCCTTTTTTCTTTCTTTTAAATGGTTGAGAGACAACCTTTTCTAGTAGGGTAGAAAGGACTAACTGAGGGACACTCTCCATTAAATGGTCAAAGAGTGTGAAAACTACTATCAACCTTACTGCTGAAAAGAGTTTTCGGTTTTTCTTCCCTATAGAATCGGTTATCTGTTGAGCGAGAGCTTTGAGACTTTTCCAACGAGATTTTTGAGGGATATTAATCCATGAGGTAACAAAAGAAGCAACTTGCTGTTTCTCTTGTACTAATAACCGTAATTTAGCTAGAAAGGATTGTTGATTAGAGGAAAGGTTGGGAATTGACGAAAACTCATGCATTTTGTATTTATACGCGTTTTCTATAGCTACAACAACTTCTTTATGTGTTACTGTTGGTAATATATGGTTAAACTTTATATTTGTAGTTCTGTACTCTTTCGCGAATTTCCTATTCCAGTAAGAGTCTGACTGTAGTCTCGTGCTAGTTAAGAGGTTAATAACAAACCTTCGTCCCACTTTCCAATACTTCTGGAAACTGTGCTCAGTATAAGGGGATCGTCCAAATATCACCCATTCTAATAATTGTTGAGGGTTTTTCTGCCAGAAGTTAAATATTCCCTGTATTTTCTTCTCTTTATCCACTTTTCCTTGAATAGCTATGTTTAACCAGTGGAAAGCGCTTTCAGCTATGTTCGGACTTTTACCCACTTCTTTACACAACTTTCTTGTAAAGAATGTTTCTTTTGGGTTAGAACGGTAGAGTTCCAAGGCTTTTTCCACGATTGTTGGTGTTAAGAGCTTTTTTTGCTCCTTTTCCAGTCTTTTAATCCGTTGATTAATCTCTACTCTTTTGTTCTTACTCAAGTGCTCAAACGCCAACTGGTAACTTCTCATCACCTTCGTATGAGGAAGAGAAGGGAGTATTTTTGTTGTTGACTGTGCTTGAGTAGACATCATTTATTCACTCAGTATTATCATCTTTTAATTGGTATTTAAACTACATAAAAAACAGCTATTTCCTTCATTGTTATTTTCCTCTCCGTTGTCTATGTAATCTCCCTACAAATGAGGACATTAGAAGGAAAATTCTTTCCCGAAACACCTTTAATATTCGTTTTTTGTGATTTTCTGAGATTAGTGTCTGTTAAAAACGATTGGTTATAAAGAATCATAGTTTACATATATTGTAGATTAAATAAATTATGATTAAATCTTCACTCTGTTGGCTATCTAGGGTTTGGAACGTTTACGTAGGTAAACCCAAACTGGAACAGTTATGACAGTTACCCATACAGGGAGAAGGTAGAGCCCAAAGAGTAACCCCCATCTATCCCATTTGAGAGGGTTGCGACCATGATTGACCTCCCAACCGTCATTTCGACCATCATCGTCAGTATCAGAGTTAAATAAGGAAGTATGATAAATATTGATTTCGTCATAATTGGATAAACCATCATTATCCATATCATCATAAGCATCATCAACTAAAGGATTAAGTCCCACTTGTATTTCCCATCCATCAATGAAACCATCATTATCTGTATCAGGGTTAGATTTGTCTGTTTGATAAAACTCTTCTGTTAAATCATCGAGTAAATCACCATCAGTATCCATCCAACCAGTATGAAACATTGAACCCTGAAAAGATCTCCAGGGAGCAATTTTTCCTTGTGGACAATTAGATAAAGATAAACAATAGAGATTATCATCATATGAACCTATTAGTATTTCAAGTACTCCATCCTTATCGATATCTGCAATGCAGGGAGTGGAAACTATAGAATCGTTTGTTGGAAAAAACCATTCTTGGACTCCTTGATGATCAATACAGTAAAGATTTCCATCGTGTGATCCTACCAATGTTTCTAGAGTTCCATCCCCATCAAGATCGACAATACAAGGAGATGAAACACCAGCACCTGTTTGAAATTTCCATTCTAAAGAACCTGTGTGACTGATACACAACAAACTTCTACTATCATTGAGTGCTCCTGTTCCAATTAAAATCTCTAAAGTTCCATCCCCATCAAGATCACCTATTCCTGAGGATGAGACTATAGAATAATCAGCTGAATAACTCCATTTTAATGATCCTGTTGAATTCAAGCAATATAGGCTATAATCCCACGATCCTATCAAAATCTCAAGTAATCCATCACCATCTAAGTCTACAATACTCGGAGACGCGGAAGCTATTACATCTTTAGTGCTATAGATCCACTCTGTTTCACCAGTATGACTAATACAATAAAGGTTACTATCCCACGAACCCACCAGTATTTCCAGTGTTCCATCTTCATCTAAATCAGCAACACTTGGAGAAGAAAAGATCGGTGCTTTTGTTTTGTAGCTCCATTCTACTCCTCCTGTTTCGTTCAGACAATAAAGTTTGTAGTTGTCAGCTCCAAATAGTATTTCTAAACTACCATCAGCGTCAATGTCTGCAACACAGGGAGAAGAAGAAGTAGATCTACCTATTCGATATGTCCATTTAACTTCTCCTTCATGGTTAAAACAATAAAGATAACCATCTAATGACCCAATCAGAACCTCAAGTCTCCCATCCTTATCAATATCTGCTATACAAGGAGATGATCTACCAATATTAGAATTTGTTGCGTATTTCCAGTCAACTAACCCTTTATAGTTTAAACAATAAATACTGCGATCACGTGAACCTACAAGGATTTCCAGCATTCCATCTCCATCTAAATCTGCTACACTGGGAGAGGAGATAACATTTGCACCAGTAGTATAAAACCATTCTAGCTTAACGCTAGTTGTTCCATTTTCATCTTCCCCTATAATGTAAAATGTTCTTTTATCAGTGAATGTTGATATTATTATTAAAATGACAGCTAAAAAGGCTACTTTTTTATATCTCTTATTCATGTTTCTTACCACTTTTTCTTCCTCTATACTCAATATCCTTTTATTCTTTCTGTTAATATATATTTTTAAATTCATATAAATAAACCCGTAGAAAAAAAAGAGTTAGTTTTTACTCTCCTTCTACATCTCCATTTATGTGATTAGAACGCTTATGGCAAGACTAGACAACTTTTTCGAATCCAATTAGACGGTGGGTCGAACATAGAGCTTTAGGGATGTAAAAACCCTCAATATTCTTGTATTTGGAAAGTTTGCGAGTAAGGGGTAGATAATCAAGAGAGGGGAAAGAGAGTATAAGATCATACCATTTGCTAGGTGAAACAGTTCCACGAAGATGGGAAGGGAGGGTTAACCACCCTGTCCCTGTAGAATTACCCTTGCTGATTTTCCCCTGCATTACAGTAAAAGTCATCAGAAGTAAATAAACAAAAAAGGATAAAAACCCCAAAAAAGAATAATTTTAGTAACTAGCTCTCATCAAGTACTTTCTTTTCTTTTTCACTATAATATATTTTTAAAGTCAAACCGTTCTTCATTAATAGATGTCTATACCTAAAGCTAATTTTGATTTTGATAAGATTCTCATTAATTACTTTAATGATAAAGAACCACGAGAACACGAGATAGGAGTTTACAGGGCGAGTGAGGTGTCTAAATGCAATAGAGCTTTATATTATATTTACAGATCTGACCCAAAAAACCCGGAGATAAAACAAATGCGCGTGTTTGAAATGGGACACATAATCCATGAATTCGTAGAGAATTTACTCAAAGAATATGAATGGTTTATTGCTTGTGAAGAAGAAATATCCAAACAATTCAACGATTTCACTATCATGGGTCACTATGATGCTTTGATTAAAGAAGAAGGGCATTTAGCTGTAATAGATTTTAAAACAACAAAGAATATTCCAACTCGTCTCTATGACAACCACTTAAAACAAGTGAATACTTACCTCCATTTGAAGGGTGTAGAAGTAGGATATGTTGTGTATATCGAAAAAAACTCTTTTAAAACAAAAACGTTTCCTATCTACGCAGACAAAATACTTTTTGAGGAAACATTACTTAAAACAAAGCATTTGCACAAATGTTTACAAGAAGGAAAGATTCCAATGATGGAAAAAACACCGTTGTGCAACTATTGTAATTTCAAAAAGAAGTGCTTTGATTTGTATATGAAAGAGAATAAGAGGTAAAAAAGAGAGAAAATTTACTCAGTTTAAATATGAATGGATAGATAATTAGTTAGAATAAGTAAATCTCAGAAGTAAGTGGAAAAAATGGAAAAATATGTAATCGACCAGCAACAAACAATATGTGATTGTTTAATAATAGAAAGATCATGTCCGCTGTGTCATAATACCCTTCTAAAAGAGTGGAAGTTAGCAAATCGAACATTGGGTTTATGTTTTATCTGTGGAATGATATTCTGGTGCGAAAATGGTGAGGTAATCAGACAGTTATCTGGAAATAAGAAAGCATGGGAAAGGGAGGCTTTACTTTCTGTAAATAGCTTCTACTAATAGAAATTTCATTCATTCAATTTCTAGTCGAGACAAGTTTTCTTTTGTATTTATATATTAAATTGTAGTAAAAGTGACACCATATCTTTCATAGTTGCGAGGATGAGGGTAAAATGGAGAAAATTGAAACTGACCAAGATTTCCTAGATTGTGCATTTTGTAAAGAGGAGTCAATCTGCCCCATATGCAGTAACATTATACTAAGAGAGTTGGAAAAACAAGGCAGATTACTTGGTCTATGCTATGTGTGTGGAACAGTTTTCTGGTGTGATACAAAAGAGATTATTAAAAAACTGGATGGTACCAGAGACGGATGGGGCATTCAGGCTTTACTCTGTACCATTCCTTAATAATTGATCAATTATTATAGTTAATATTTATAGAGAATCTTTTTATACTACTTTTGAGTAAAAAAGAGTGAAAACGTTTTGAATCAAAAAAAAAGATATATCAGTGAGAGATTAATGGATAGAATAAGAATGAAAGCAGTAATTTTAGCTGGTGGGAAAGGGATAGATCTTCATCCACTCACCCAAACTAGACCCAAACCAATGATAACGTTGTTGGGAAAACCATTACTCGAATATCTTATAGTAGAATTAAAAGAAGTTGGTTTAACAGACATTCTCATTGTAACAGGGTATAAAGGTGAACAAATTCGGAATCACTTCAAAAAAGGAAGAGATTTTGGAGTAACAATACAATACGCAGAGCAGGGAGAAAAAGAAGGAATCGAAGCAGCATTAGTAGCCGCAGAGAAATCAGTCAACAATGATACAGAGTTTTTACTACTATTTGGAGATATAGTGTCTGAGAATGGATTGATACAACGAACATTGAATGCTTTTGAGAATACTCAAGCCGATATGGCTATGGCGCTCACTTTACAAGGAGATAAGGGGGATTTCGGTATAGTAGAGATAGATTCGATGGGTTTTGTGAAGAAAGCAGGATTAAAGGAAGAAAGGACAGCATCTTCTGGAAATTATATTGATGCAGGATGTTTTGTTATGCGTTCAGATATCCTTGAAGACATAAAACAAGGAAAATCACTGACCCAAGCGATTAATACTAGAATTGAAAGTGGTGCAAAAGTAGCGGCTGCAATATGGGAGAAAGAATGGTATGACATAGGAAAACCTTGGAACATTATACAAGCAAATATGATGCTGCTGTCCAAATTTCAAGAATCAAGAATATCCAAAGGAGTAAAACTGGAATCTAATGTTGTGTTAAAAGGTGTTGTGATAATTAAAGAAAATACAGTAATTAGTTCAGGAACCGTATTGAACGGTCCTATATATATTGGTCCCAATACCTATATTGGTAATAATGTCCTTATTAGGGACCACAGCTCTATAGGGGAGAAGTCTCTGGTAGGATTTGGAAGTGAAATCAAAAACTCCGTTCTGTTTAATGGAACAAAAATTTACCGTCTATGCTATGTTGGGGATAGTGTTTTAGGAGCAGATACAATCTTATCATCAGGTGTGATAACTGTAAATACAGAGACTCCAAGGAGAAAGATAGAGATGACTATAGGTGGCAAGAAAATAAAAACCAATCTTCAAAAACTGGGAGCAATCATTGGAGATAAATGTGAGATAGGGGTAAACACACTCATTTTTCCAGGAAGGAGAATAGATTCAGGTAGTATAATCTTACCTGGTACAAAAATTGAAGAAGATATAGAAAACAAAAACTAAAGGAACTTTGTAAGAAGAAAAAAGAAGAAAAGAAGAGGATTCTTAAGAAAGTTTCAGTGGGTAAGTATCTCAATAATCGAAATCTGTTATCTCAAGAAGAGTCATAATCTGAAGGAGTATAGTCCGAGCATGGGCAGGGCAATTTGGATCTTGACTAATTTCATCCAATATTTCTATAGCATTGTTTGCTTTTACGGCTAAACTTAATTCGGGTTCAGTGTCCCTTATTATCGCAAGAGAGTTAACTGCTGCTCTTCTAATGTTTCGGGGAACTGTTGTATCTTCACTTACTCTATCTAATAGCTGAATTGCTTCATTTACTTGCTGTAATGTTTCATCCTCGCTCATTTTAACACCTCTACTAATGCAATCTCCGATACCCTCAACAGTATATTATTTTTTAATGCTTTCGGTTTATTCGAAATATTAAACGTTTGTAGATTAAATTGAACTAGCTACTTGGAGAAAGGCTTTCTAGCACTTATATTAAAAAAATAATATACTATAAAATTCTGAAGATTTTGTAACAATCAGATTTATAAAAGCAGAAATTTTTCTTTGATTTATGGAAGAGAGGAAAAAAGAAGATAAAATTACATACCAGTGGATGTTTCCTTTCTTCATTGAACTGGTATCTATTTTAATACGTATTCCTAAAATACCACACATATATGGATATGATGGTTTTGAAATCATCTGGATGGCCTACGCTATCAAAAACGGGGCACTCATTGGCCAGCAAACTTGGTTAATTCATCCATTATCTTATCTTGGTTTTTACCCCTTTTCCCAATATCCAGTTGGTTTACCACTAATTTTAGCAGGATTTCTTGCTATTGGAATCCCTCTAACAATTTCGTTAGTTACAATTGATATTTTTTTAACAGTAATTTGTGTTATTGGAGCATATAAACTTTCAAAGATGTTTTTCCAAAAGGAGATTTATAAGAACACCTTTTTAATCATGATTTTATTAGGAAGTAAGGATTTTTATAACTACACATACTTTACTGTGCATCCGCGAGGAGTATTATTGGCATTATCACCTTGGTTCTTGTATTTTCTTTTTAAAATAAGAGAAGAAAAAAAACTCTTTTCATCAATCAAATTACTAGCATTATTTAGTGTTATGATATTATTTTATAGAATCTCTTGGCTTTACCTTATTTATTTAATCCCTTTTGCATTTATGATGATCTTTTCTGTAAAGAAAATAAAAGAATATGGAGTAAGAATCCTGGGAAGTAAAGTGTTGAAGATGGTGTTCCTTTTCTCTGCAATTGGAATAATGGTTGTGGGTTTTATAATAACACCTGATTTTGATGTTTCACTACAATCCCCAATTGTTGAAGGCACAACAATAATATCACAAATTGCTACTTTGGGAATGATTTACTTCTCAAGCCTTGGAATCATATCGTTGTTCTTGCCAATAGGTTTGTTATCAATTCTCTTTATTGAAAAAAGCGTATGTGTAAAAAAAAGAATGTTTTTGTTGGTTACTATACTTTTTATGGCATTATCATGGAAGATTCCCGTTTATTCAATTGTTCTCTTTTTACCAATTTATGTGTGGATTAGCGTTTTAGGGGTAAAAACAAGTGTAGACATGATTGAAAAAAGGATGAAATCTAAATATTCTGCTTTCCTAATCTGCTCTTCCATAATTTTAGGTGCAGCAATTATGTTCCATATTATATACTCTCTAGCAATTGTATCTGTAAAAGTCACATACTTTGTTACTTTAGGAGCAATAATAATATATGGGTTTTTTGTCGTCTTTCAAAGGTATATACTTAAAATTAGGGTGAAACATTGGAAGCAGATTTTCGTCTTTTCAATAATTATTGGTAATGTTTTCTTCCTTCAGACAACTTACGAAGGGCAAGAGAGGTACGCTAGTATAGGGGTAGCTCCATTCACAGTAGATTATTCTCAAAATCACATAACAGAAGACGAACTTCTTGTGATAAACTACATAAAGACAGAGGGAATCGAAGGGATTATTATT
>JAUVXQ010000025.1 GCA_030603505.1 Candidatus Heimdallarchaeota archaeon
TCAAAAGAAACAGATAATCAAACAACATCTATTGTGTATAGTGGTGATTTGATTTCATTACAAAGCGGTGTTAAACCAATAAGTGACAATATACCGATCGTTAAGTTGGGCCCTAACCAATCATTGGAACTCGAATGTATGGCTCAACTAGGCCGTGGTAAAGAACACGCAAAATGGCAACCTGTATCCGCTATAGGCTATCAAGAATTTCCAAAGCCAGAAATAGGCCAAGAAAAATGTAATAATTGTTTAGCTTGCATCGATGTTTGTTATAGAGGTGTTTTTCAAAAAGTTGGAAACAGCGTCAAAGTTGTGAATCCGTTGAGATGTACCATATGCAAACATTGCATAAGTGCATGTGAACCAGGAGCAATTACAATAGGTTATGATGCTTCAAAAACTATTTTTTCCTTTGAAACAAATGGTGGACAAGAGATTTCTTCACTTTTGGTAAACGCAGGAGAGATACTTATAGCTAAAATCGAAGAATTCAAAAATGAACTGGAAACTACGATTATTGAAGAGAAAGAAAAGAGTGAATAAAAATGCCTAAGAGAACTGGTCCCACTGATCCAAATGTTAAAGATTTGATAAATCAATTAAAAAAGCTATCCTCCGAAACCAAAATAACTCTATGGAAAACCGTAGCAGAAAAACTCGAAAGTTCTAGAAGACAAAGAACGTCAGTGAACCTAAGTAAAATAAACAGGTATACAAAAGAAGGTGACATAGTGATTATTCCTGGAACCGTATTAAGTTCCGGGGATTTAGAACATACTGTAACTATTGCCGCGCTTAAAGCTTCTGAAATGGCAACAGAGAAAATTAAGAATTCAAAGAGCACCTTCCTATCAATTAAAGATTTTATGGGTTCAAAACCTAAAATCAGTAAAACTAGAATAATTGTTTAATGGTGCATAAACTATGCAAAAAGGAACAAAAGCTGTAGAACAGCCAATCATCGTCCCTAAAATACATATTGATGCAAAAAATGCCGTTTTAGGCCGTTTAAGTTCTGAAGTGGCAAAATACTTGTTAGAAGGACACGCTGTAAATATTGTTAATTGCGAGATGGCAATAATATCTGGTAAAAAACATTCAATATTAAAAGAATATAGAGAAATCCAGCAAATTCATACTGCGACAAATCCTCGAAAGGGACCCTTTCATCCAAAGCGTCCTGATCGTTTAGTCAGGCGTACTGTAAGGGGAATGTTACCAATGAAAAAAAGCCGTGGTAAAGCAGCCCACCACAGATTAATGACCTATATTGGCATTCCAAAAGAATTTGTGGGACAAGAAATAATAAAGCCAAAGCATGCAGATGCAGATAAATTAAATTGCAAATCAATTACGATTGGTGATCTTTGCAAGGAATTTGGTTGGCAAGATTAAAGGTGAAAAATGTGGGTAAAGTAATTGTTTCTTCTGGAAAACGAAAAACAGCAATCGCTCGTGTAACTATAAAGAAAGGAAAAGGAAGAGTAAGAGTTAACGGTGTTCCCCTAGAAATCCTCCCCAATGAGCTAAGTAGGGTAAAAGTGAATGAAGTTTTTTCACTAGCAGGAGAGGAAATGAGAAATAAAATAGATATAAAAGCAAATGTTAGAGGGGGAGGTGTTATTGGGCAAGCTGAAGCTATTCGTACAGCTATTGCTCGCGGCCTTATTGAGTATTTTGAGGATATGAGTCTTAAAGAAAAGTTTGTTGTATATGATAAAACAATAGTTTCCGGAGATCCAAGAAGAACAGAACCAAAACACTTTGGTGGAAGAAGTTCTCGTTCAAGATTTCAGAAATCCTACCGATAAACTTTTTTTATTTCCTTCTTTCTATTCCTTAATTTAAGATGATGTATAAAATAGACTGTTCCATAGGCGAAGGAGGGGGATCAATAATAAGAATAGCATTGGCTTTAGCGACTGCAACGAAAACCCCCATTAAACTAGAAAATATTAGGTCTAATCGTCCAAATCCTGGTCTTCAAGCACAACATGTAGAGGCAGTTAGAGCGATTCAACAACTCTCTGGAATGAAAATTAAAGGTTGCATGATAGGTAGTTCTACAATTGAGGTTTTTCCTGGAGAAGCTAAGTGTGATTTAGCTAAAGTAAATATAAAAACTGCAGGAAGCATTCCTTTAGTAGCCCAAGCGGTTTTATACTATGCTTTTTCTCAAACAAGGACTATAGAGTTAGTTGTTAATGGAGGGGCAACACATGGAAAATGGGCTCCATCTGTTGAATATATTGAAAGTGTAATCTATCCGTTGTTGAACAATATGAATAAGCAAATTACTTTAAAGGTAGGAAAATATGGTTTTTATCCTAAAGGAGGAGCAAAATGCGAATTTTCTTTTCGCAAGCATACTTCTCTAGAACCTTTGTTATTAAATGATAAAGGTGATTTAATTAGGGTGGAGGTTTATTCAATAGCATCATCTATTCTCAGACAAAGAGAAGTAGCTGAAAGACAGCTTAATTCTTTTTTAAGCGCTATTAATGTTGGAATAGATATAATTCCTAGAGTAAAGTATGTAAACAGCCTTTCCCCAGGAACTGGATTAACTGTTATAAGTCAATACTCAAATGGTGGCATTACTGGGTGTTTTGTTCCTGGAGAAAGAAAATTAACCTCTGAACAAGTAGGAAAATTATGTGCACATAAATGGAAAAAAAACTATGAAAGTAATTCAACAGTAGACGAATACGCAGCGGATCAATTAATTGTTCCGATGGCCTTAACAAACGGAAATTCTAGTATTCTAGTAGGAAATATTACAAATCACACCAAAACTAATATTGCTCTTATACACAAGTTAACTAGATCTAAAATAAAAGTTGTGAAAGAACGAGAGAGTTACTTAATAAACGTTAGAAATTAGTAGAATGCTTAAGAAAGCGTTTTTTAAAACTAAAAGAACGACATATTTATATGATGTTATCATTGAGGGAGTACGACGTTAGAGCACATTTTGTACAAAAATTGGTACAAAATAGCGATACATCTTGATTGTAAATGAAAGGTGTATAAAAGTCAACAATATGAAAGGACGTGTATAATGTGGGTCACAGAAGGGTAAGTGCACCCCATCGATCATCATTAGGATATCGAAGGGTTAGAGCAAGACGAATAGTACCATCACCTCGAGCATGGCCAGAACACGATGGCTCCCCAAAACTAATGGGTTTTCTAGGTTTCAAAGCCGGGATGACACATTGTGTTTATGTTGTGGACCGTCTAAGAAGCCATCTGGTAAATAGAGAGGTGACAGTATCAGTGACCGTAGTCGAAACACCACCAATGGTCGTTTTCGGTCTACGTGGATACAACAAGACTCCTTATGGTCTTGAAATTATAGCAGACCTCAGAACTCTAGAAAGAAAGGATGAACTTGAACGTAAAGTTAAAACTCCAAAAAACTATGATTTTGAGAAAACAAAGAAAATATTCGAGGAAAAGCTTGATGAAATTGACGAACTTCGCGCTATAGTTCATACTCAACCACACTTAACAGGTATTGGAATGAAAACTCCTTCCATTGCTGAAATCAAAATTGGATATGAAAGCATTAGTGATGGTTATGAGTATGGTCTTTCACTACTTGGAAAGGAAGTTCTTATACGAGACGTGTTTAAATCAGGTGAATTTGTAGATTCTATTGGTGTAACAAAAGGTAAAGGATTTCAAGGTCCTGTAAAAAGGCATGGAATAAAAATCCTTCAACACAAATCGAAAGGAACAAAACGTGGTGTCGGTTCTATAGGTCCATGGACTCCTGGTCGTACGATGTGGACAATTCCCCGATATGGACAAATGGGTTTTAATGCCCGTACTGAGTACAATAAACGTATAATGCAAATTGGATCAGATGGTGCAGAAATTGTTCCCAAAGGTGGTTTTGTTAACTATGGATTAGTTAAAAATAATTATGTGTTACTTAAAGGGTCAATTCCTGGTACTAAAAAAAGGACAGTAATGCTCAGAGAACCAATGAGAAAAGCACCGCAACCAGAAAAAGAACCTAGGATTCTTTACATCTCAACGGAGAGTCAACAGGGTTAAGTGCGAGATGATAAAAATGAATGTAGCAATTTATTCAATAAATGGGAAGAAAAAATCAGAAACAATCGAACTTCCATCTGTATTTAAAACACCTTTGCGCCCTGATGTGATAAAAAGGGCAGTTCTTGCAGAACAAAGTTGGAAGAGACAACCAAAAGGAGTTAGTAAATTAGCTGGTCGCCTCGTAGCTGTTGAGAATTGGGGAACTGGTAGAGGAGCTGCAAGGGTTCCAAGACGAAAAGGTTCACGAACTCATAGTGCACAAAGAGCAGCTTTTATTCCTAATGTAAGGGGAGGTCATAAAGCACATCCTCCTAAAGTTGAGAAAAAAATAATTGAGAAAATTAATAGAAAAGAACATCTTTTAGCTCTTAAATCAGCTATAGCCTATACTATACATGAAGAATATGTAAGTCAAAGAGGTCATAAATTTGAAGGGAAAATTGATTTCCCAATAGTAGTGGAATCTAAAGCTGAAACCCTTGTAAAAACTAGGGATGTTGTTAAACTTCTTGATAATTTAGGTTTGTCTCCTGATTTGAATAGGGTGAAAAATGGAAAGAATATAAGACCTGGTAAAGGAAAACGAAGAGGGCGCAAGTATAAGGTTCCTGTGGGTCCTTTATTAATAGTTGGAAATAACAATTGTGACCTAATCAAAGCTGGAAATAATGTTCAAGGTGCAACAATTGTAGAGGTGAAAAAACTTACAACTGAACTTTTAGCTCCTGGTACTCACCCTGGTAGACTTACTATTTGGACTGATGATGCCATAAGAACTTTAAATGAACGTTTTGGGTGAGTGAAAAATGGACGAATATAAAATAGTAATTAAACCTTTGATTAGCGAAAAAGATTTTGAACTGATTGAAAAGGAAAACAAACTAGTAATTCTAGTTGATAGACAAGCAACTAAGCACCAAATAAAGTACACTATGGAAAAGTTGTATAATGTTCAAGTTGTGAAAATAAACACTTTAATAACTCCTCAAGGACAAAAGAAAGCCTATGTGAGACTTAGTGAATTTGATGATGCTGCTGATATAGCCTCAAAGATGGGGTTATTCTAAAGAAGGTGATAAAATGGGTAAGAAAATTCTTGTTCAAAGGAGAGGTAGGGGAACTTCACAATTTCGAGCTGCTTCCCATAAGAAGAAAGGTAGTGTTAAATATAGGAAAATAGCCAAAATTGAATATTCAGGTATAATAACTGGTGTTGTAAAAGATCTCGTTCATGATCCAGGTAGAGGTGCTCCTGTTGCTGAGATACTTTTTGAAGATGGATTAAAGAAAATAATTCTGCCTTCTGAAGGAATAAGAGTAGGACAAACAATAGAGTACGGTTCAGAAGCAACTGTTAGGCTAGGAAACACAATGCCATTACAAGCTATTCCAGATGGAGCCCCTGTCTTTAATATTGAACTTACTCCAGGAGATGGAGGGCGTTTAATTCGCTCTAGTGGTGGATATGCAACAATTCTAGGCCGCGATAAAGGTAAACTTACGCTTCAACTACCTAGTGGTGAAATGAAGGAAATTCCTCAAAGGTGTAGAGCAACGATTGGCATTGTAGCTGGTGGTGGGCGAACAGAAAAACCATTCGTCAAAGCAGGAGTTAAGCATCATCATATGAAAGCAAAAGGACATTATTGGCCAAAAGTAAGGGGAGTGGCTATGAATCCAGTTTCTCATCCACATGGTGGTGGTGCTCATCAAGGACCCCCTCGTTCAACAACTGTTTCTCGAAATGCTCAACCTGGTAGAAAAGTAGGTCTGATCGCAGCTAGAAGAAGTGGGAGAAGAAAAGGGAAGAAATAATTTCCTCTTTTTATTTCTTTTTTAATTTTATAAAACCTAGTCATTAATAAGCAAGTGGTATAGTTCTATGTTAAGGAGATAATGAGATGGAATCAATAAGTAACTATGATGATATTCAGTTTATTTTTAAGGAGACGCAAAACTTTGAAGGTTGCACTCTTTTAAACGGTTGGCACGGTATTGGTGAATGTGGTTTTATATCTATAAGTCACATTGTTGACAAATTAGGAGCAGAGAGAATAGGTTTTATTATCACTGATAATATTCCTCAATTTATCACGATAAAAAATGGAAAAATCACATTTCCATTTGAAATATATAGAAAAGATGATCTTGTAATTGTTTTACCAATCTTTGAACCGATAAAAACAGAACATCTAAAATTTACAAAAACAATAGTTGAATGGTCAATAGAAGAAAAATTTAAACAAGCAATACTTGTTGGTGGTCTAGATAGAAGACTACAAGACGAAAACAGACTGAAAGTAATTTATACTCAAAATTTCCTCAAAGAAAATCCATCTTTAGATTTGCCAATCTTAGACGAGGGTTTGTATGTAACAGGACCATTGGCATATCTGTTGATGTTTTATGAACTAAAAAATTTCCCTGCATTATCTCTGTTGCCATATGCTGAAAGATCAAGACCAGACCCAGTAGCTGCTAGCGTAGCAGTTGAAGAGATAAGTAAAGTACTTAATACTCCAATTGAGGTCGAGGGGTTACTTGAACAAGCGGAAAAAATAGAAAAGGAAATACAATCATTGTTGCAAGCTAGTAAAACAAAGACAGGAAAAGAAAACGACACAGATAAAGGAATGTTCGTTTAAACAACTAGTAAGTAGAGTTGTTCAAGAATGTTCCAAATAGAATTTGAATCTCGTCTATTGGTTCAACTTTAGCGGTTTTACCAACAAAACCATAGATTTTTTCTTTAGTAATTAGCAATCCTTAGAAAAATTACTAAATTTCGTAATCCATTTTTTCATCATTTTTATAGATATATTCTTCAGCTATTTCCAACTGCAGTAAGCTTTTGAATTTTTCATTGGTTTTTATAACTTGATTTAATGCTTCTTTAAGTTTAATAGTAAAATTTGGTATACCTTCTTTTGTTAAAGTTGAGATGTTGAAGTCTTGGTTTAAAGATGTTTGTGCTTCTTCAACCTCTGTTGGTGATAAAAGGTCAACTTTGTTTAAAACTTTGATAAAGGGTGTTTCTGGGAATTTTTCCACAATGTCATTAAATAGATTCAACTGTTCTTCTTGTGGAAGTGCGGTTTCTTTTGATAAATCAAACATAAATACAATAATGTCTGAGATGTGACGAATTGAAGTTATACTTTGGAGTTCAATTATATTTCTCTCTTTAAATGGTCTATCCAACAAACCTGGTGTGTCTACAACTTGAGCAATTGTGTAGAGTAAATCCCAGTGCCCAAAGATAATTTTCTTTGTTGTGAAGGGATATTCTCCTATTTCCGGTGTTCCTGTTGATATTTCTCTTACAAGTGAGGATTTTCCCACATTTGGAGCTCCTGCAATAACCACTGTTGGTAGAGAAACGTCAAAATCGGGTACAGCTTTCAATTGCTTTATTAATCTAATCAACTGTTTAATATCTCCTTGAGCTTTTTTAACTAGAGAAACAAACCTTCCACCAGCTTCCCTTCTTATTTCTGCCATTACAATGGGGTGATCTGTCTGATCGAGTTTTTCAATTAGCTCTACTTTAATTTTTTCGATTTGTCTAGAAATTCCACTAATCCTCCCGAGAATCTTTTTTATTTTGTCTGTACCTCCAATTAAATCGCAGATTTCTCTATAAAATGGGTGTAATTGGTCTATTGAAGGAAATTTTGTCACAATATTGTCTAATCTTGTTATAATTTCTGTCGCTAAAACTGAGACTTTTGCCTTTTCATTAGCTGCGATTTTCTCTTCACGTGTTCTACGTTTTTTTTGCTTTTTTGCGATAGCAGACTGGGATCGACTAAAGGAGTATTCAATGATATCTTTAACTGGAGAAATATGAGAAACCCTTCTGAATGGGTTCCGGTTCTCTTTATTTTCATTCACTTGGAATCACTTTTAGTGTTGATTTCTGATAGATCTATTTCGTGATCAAAATATTTGTGAAGATTCTTAATTACACCTTTCTTTCTTTGTTCAAATTGTTTCTGGAATTCGTGAATTAAGTTAATAAGTTTAGGTTTACAGTCAAGACCACAAATGATTTCCCCATTTTTACATCTTCTACATATATCTGCTAGCTCTTTATCATCCTTGATGAAGAGTTTCTCAAACAAATCATAAATAGTACAAATCTCTGGGTTGGCACCTAGTTCCCTTTGTTCTTTTACTGTTGCTCTTCCACCCGTAAAAGCTCTCACGATTTTCTTTTTTACAATTTGGGAACTATCTCTAAGAAAAATGCAATTTTCTGGATTAGAAGAAGACATTGGCCCTCCATCCAATCCTTTTAGGTATTTAATGTATAATGAAGCTGGTAAAGTAATTTTTCTTTTCCTTGCTACATCTCTTGTAAGTCTCATGAAAACGTCTTGGTCAAGCCCTATTGGCACCACCACAGGGAGATCGTAGTCAATTGTTGGGTGGAGTATATGTGCTGCTTGAATGCACGAATAGTATGGCGTGCCTACATTCTCTTCTCCAATTAAACCAAGAGCAGATTTAATGGAATTATATGTAAGATTGACTGAGAATGTTAAAGCTAGATATGCAATTCTTGGGGTAGAACTTGAAATATATGCATGAACTTGATCAGGTTGAAAACCAAGTGCGAATATGTCAATAGCATTTTTCAAAGCCAAATTATATGCTGATTTTAGTGAATCAACTTTCCTAAAGACGTATTTTTCGTCATCTGAAAAAGGTAAGAAGAATTGACACTGATATTTCCCCTGCAAATACTTAATAAGTTCAAATAAGATAAGATGACCATAAGTTAAATCATTAGATGGTCCTCTCCCACTGATAATTGCCCATCCCTTTTTTTGTTCTATGCGATTTAGAATATTATCAAAATCCCTATGAGCGAAAACAATCCCCCTTCGGAAGAAAAGGTGATCTGCTCCTATGCGAGGGAGCTCTTTTTTAATCCTTGAGATTCCAAATTCTTCAAGAATACTGTCGTATTCCGTTTTTTTTTCAATATCCATGTGCCCTAAGCTTTTTGTCAAAACAAACACCTCTTTAAGAAATAAATATTGAAAGTGTGGGTTAAAGAAGATGAACTGTAGACTAACCTTATAGATTCTGTACAAAAATCAGGGAAAGCTATTGCCAGTCCAAGTGATCACACTCATCTTTCTCTTGTAAAAAAGGCTTTATAAGATTATCGTCAACTCACTACACGAGTATGGAAACGTGGAACAAACTCTATTCGAGTACTATTGAATCATTTCTATTAAGAAAAAGGAAGTTACAACAAGTAATAATGGGTTTTAATGTTAATATCGATAAAGTAATTCGAATTAGACCCGACACACTACAAGGTTTCAAATCAAAGAATCTGGATGAAATATTGTTACAGAAAGAAGTTCCAATGGATATAAAGTCAATTGAATCCTTTGTTTTGTGTTTACTAAGAGCTATTGAGGGTGGAAAAGCTGATGAAAAATTAATTGTAACCGAAGATGTTTGTGACTGGATAGAAAATACTTTTGTTGTTGATGAAATTAAAATAGGAGGGCAAGCAGGTATAATGGCTAACCTTCTAACAAAGCTAGAACTAGCCGATGTATTACTAAGTCTTCCAGTTTATGATGATAGTTTTGTGGATTTATTACACGATAAAATCAATATACCATTTGAATCTAATGGCATCTGTTCAGTTCAATCCATTACCAAGCTTCAAGGTTTTGAAAAAAAGAGGTTCATTCACTATGTATTTGAATTCGATAAAGGAACATATTACCTAACAACATCTAATTCTATTGAATGCCCAAGGCAAAATAGATTTATAGCCTCTCATGACACGGTTAACTCTTTACTCGAAATAAAAAGCTGCTTTAAGAAATATAGTCTTGAAAACATTCAAAAATATTCGATAGCGATTGTTTCAGGGTTCCATCTCTTAAACCCAGAAATACAAGATAATACAACCTATTATGATATCATTGCCCCCATAATCTCGATGTTCAAGGAATGGAAAAAAATCAATCCAGATTTGAAAATACATCTTGAATTTGCAGCTACAAGAGATAGAAAGCTCATAAAAGCTATTTTCCAAAGATTATTACCCTTAGTAAATTCAATTGGTTTAAATGAACAAGAACTTCTTTCGGTATTAGAAACTACTAATGTTACTACTTACAAAAAGTTACGAAACGAGATGTCTTCAGTGAATCTGTTTGAGGGAATATTAAATATTTGGGTAAAATATCCACATCTTCGTATTCATCTACACTATTTGGGTTACTATCTCACTATTTCATCAAGATTGCATGAAAAACAGGCAATAAAGCGGAAACAAGCTTTAATTCTCTCAGCTGTTTTTGCTTCAGTCAAAGCAAGAAATGGCTCAATTTGTTCTATTGTTGAGATTAATAATGTACTTTGTAGTGTTTCTAAAAGTGGATATGACGAAATAGAAGGACTGTTCTCTTTCTTAAGATCGGAATACAAGAGTATAGATGAGATTGAAGATGGTATTGTGAGTACAGACTCATTCACAGTAATTGGGATCCCAACAATTATAATAAAATCTGCAAAACAACTTGTTGGGGTTGGAGATACAATATCTGTTCTGGCTCTCTTATTAGAAAATTAATATCTGAACGATACAAAATCCTGTTTTTTGGAGTTTATATAATCCCATTATTATATATTATAAAAGGCAAACCAGTTATTGGGTTTTTACAATGGCTAATGCTGATGGAATGAAAACTAACAGTAATTTTATCGAGTGGAAGCAACCAAAAGATACATTATTCATAAGTGTTCTTGAAATACCTTTTGTGGAGGATGAAAGAGCTATAACAAATATGATTACTGAACTTATTTCTAAGAATATTATGTTTTCTATCAAATTATCAAGTGATTCACAATTCCTAATAGTATATAATTTTTCAACAACCAACAAACAATCTACAGATATTCACAATCTTATACACCATTTGTCTTCAAATTATTCTCTCAAACTGTTGAATAACACAAACGATTTTTTTACGCCTCCTATTAAAAAAATAGTTCAAAAGGGCTATACACTTGAAATATTGTTTGAAGATGGAACAAAGAAATATTTCTTAACCTATATATTGTCTTCTGTTAACAAAAAAGCAACACAAGCGAAAAAAGCACTCACAAAACTTACTAAGTCTCTTATACAAACAGATGTTTTCTCTATAGTTATGACACAATTTCCAAATACTAAAAGAGGTGATAACAGTTCCCCTAAATGGGGTATTTTTTTAATATCGGAGGATTATAATTTACTTGAGATAAAGCGCAAAAATCAAGTATTTTGTCGATTTATTAAGGCAAATTCAACTAAAATTGATTCTAAACTCTCTTTACTTTTAAAAAAGTCTATTTCAAGGCATCTAACTAACTTTAGATTCCTTGTTCCCTGGATTAAACACGAAGGTGCGTTCAGTGACGTAATTATGCTTAATGATTTACTACGAAAGAGGCACCCCAAAGATCATAATTATATAATAGAAAAGAAACTTGAAGAACCACTTTCACCAAATATTACCCAATCTCTTTTATCTAAATCAGTGCAGCAGAACAAACCTTTTCCATCTGTAAAAGCGGAAGTTGTTCCTGATAACGATTTTGTAAATGTTCAAGTGGGACAGAGTATTATTGAGACGCAGAAAAATGAAAATTCTCAAAACCTTTGCACCAATATTGATGATGTCATTATTCCTTCTACGCAGCCATTAAATAATGGACTAGACAATGAATTCATCAAGCATCGTGTCAACAGTATTTTGAAAAGCTTCGATTTTAAGGAGACGATTATATTCGAGGAAAACAATGATTTGGTGTTAAGAAAAGGTTCTTTTTATATTTTTGTTAGAATCTTTAAAGGAATTTTAAATCAAACCCAGGCTTACGAAATATTGGATGAACTTTCCTCTATTGCGGGTTTAAGGAATAAATTCATCTGCATTACCATTGCTGATGTTTTAGAAAATGGTGCTTTCAAGATATTGAATGAATACAATGTGCTTTTCTTATCGTATAATGACTTACTAAATGAGGTAACACTGAAATCAAAAATCTGTGAATGTTTAGAAAGTGCTTTTACTTTTGTACATTCCCATTAAACTAAATTTTCCCCGTAAGTAGAAAAAGACGTATTACAGAAATTTTTGAGTGATAGACAATAGTATATACTGATGACTGGGGATTGTAATATAGTTGATCATTATATACTTGGTGTTGTAAAAAAAATTTTACCAAGAAACGAAGAAATTATCCATAGTAGTTTATTTCTAATTAGAGCAAAAGAAGATGAATTAGATGATTTAGATTGGTATTTTAATGGTTATTCTGTTATTTCTGAAAGAGTATCTAACCGTATTCGTAACCTCTGCAACAATAAGACTGTTACATTCGCTAACACTGGGTTATACTCAATATCACAAAGCCAACAGTATGTTGCTGAGGAAGAAATAGAGCGCGCAACAACTTCTCTTAATTATTTGTTTTCACGCATGAAATCAGGGATTCAATTAGTAAACAAAGCGACAGAAGTGTATAAAGAAAAATTATCTGTTAGTCGCTAATTTCAACTTAATATGAAGTTAGAGATACATTTGATGATTCATCTTCTTGTGGTCTGATATTATCCCATATTTGGTTAACAATTTTAACATCTTCTGGATGAGCATAAACTCTAACTAGTGTAAATAGTGTTCGATAAGCGCTTGATCCTGAAAAAGTTGATATATATTTAGTAGTGTTCAGTGCCTTACTAAGTGTAAAAGACTTGGTTCCTGAACTAATGCGATTATATGGATCATAGATGTAGATGTTTGAAGTTTGAAATTCCAGTTCATTGATTGTTGAAAGTTTATAGGTAGAATCAATCTTCATTTCATGTTTCAAATTGAGATTATTGTCCTTTCCATATTTGATTACATTTTTGACAAAAGATTCTTGAGCTGTAAGTTTACAAAGCTCGTCAATGGTGATTCCAAGAGATTTTGCTGTAGATTCATCAATAATTTTTTCCCATACAGCTTTATGAAGTCGTCGATCTAGAAGGTCTTTTAAATGTGCTTTTGCCTTAGCAATCTCATTAGATTGGTTGGAAAAAATTTCTCCTACAAGAGTGTACTCGTTCAAATAGATATATTTCGAAAGATCATTAGTACGTTCAATTAATTCTAATGGATCACAAGCTTCGCTTAACATTGCATGAATGGTTATATCTGCTGCTCGCGCAGTTTTGTGGAAATACACGTTCTTATATTCAAAGAAACGACCGATAAGTGATGAATAAATGTCATCAAGTACTTTCCAATTATAATGTATGGCATCTCTACCTTGATGTTGTTGAATTGTTGTGTTGTTAATAATTCTATTAATTGCAATTATTCCAAAGTGGAGTGTACCCGCGAAAGTTGAATCTCTAAGCATAAAATCTAATCTATCGGCACCCAATGCTCCCTGAAGTAAAGGATGTAATAATTCACTTCTGCCATCCCAAATTTTCATTAACTCTTCTGGATTAATG